>JADGPS010000069.1 GCA_017882285.1 Paludibacter sp.
GTCACGTTCTTTGTCCAACAATATCAGATCATCGGTGAGTCCGCTTTTCTGAAGTTTGTTGATTTCTTTTCCAAATTTTTCATTGTCAGCTGCAAGTTGGTTTAAGGCAGCAATTAATATCGGACTAAGCTGCGCTTCGGCAGTTCTGGCAAGTTCGATACTTGTTTTAAAAAGCGAAAATGCGTTGTTAATAGCCATTCTCGCAACATACAGAATAGAAAAAAATAATTTGTTCATACTGATTTTGTTTTAAAATTGATACTAATAAATGATTTATATACTTATTTAAACAGCGAAAAAATCGTACGGAAAAGCTTTATTCTTTGGTAATTTTCAATAGGTTCTTTAAATTAACATTGAAGCCTCTGAAATTTTCAGAAGCACCAATGGAGCATCATCCATCCCGCTGAAATTTTCAGAAGCACCAATGGAGTGTCATCCATCCCTCTGAAATTTTCAGAAGCACCAACGGAGTATCATCCATCCCGCTGAATTTTTCAGAAGCACCAACGAAGCGTCATTCATCCTTTAGAAATTTTCTGCAGCTTCAATGTGAATAATTTTAATGTTTTGTTCCTGAATCACTGCAATAGTGGGTTGCAAATTGTCCCTACACGATAAGTTTATGATATTCTGGAATTTCAAAGATCAATTGCGCGGCAAATATACAAACATATAATTGAACTATTAACACAATATTGAAAGATTCTTTCAAATATTTTTTGAATTATTAGGAAATGTAGGGTTGGTGAGGGTGTCAGACAATTCATAATGCACAATTAAAAAAATCTCCGAACGACTCTTGGGTTGTTCGGAGATTTTTTTGTTATAATGAGTTTGAATTTTTGTTATTCTATCAACAAAGCTTTTTCAGCTTCTCTGACTTTCTTAAATGTAAACTGACTTAAGATATCATCTTTATAAATGCAAATTTCGTCGTTGCACAAATTTCCGATACTACCTTCGTGAGTATGATACACGGTTTTAACAGGTTTAAAGTTTCCGGCTTCAATATCCAGACCCACTTGTTTGTAAGCATCGCGGAAAGGGACACCGGACAATGTCAGGCGATTCACTTCTTCCACGCTAAACAGATAATCGTAACGCGAATCGTTCAGAATTTCGGTGTTCACTACTACTTGTGCCATCATCATGGCTGTCATTTCAAGACAATCAGTCAATTCTGCAAAAGCAGGAACGAAAACCTCTTTGATGATTTGCAAATCGCGGAAATAACCGGATGGTAAATTGTTGGTTATCATCATGATTTGTTGCGGAAGCGATTGCAATTTATTGCATTTGGCACGTGTCAACTCGAAAACATCCGGATTTTTTTTGTGTGGCATAATGCTCGAACCGGTCGTAAATTCATCGGGCAAACGAATAAATCCGAAGTTCTGTGACGTGAACAGGCACGAATCAAAAGCCAGTTTTGAAACCGTTGCCGCCACACTTGCCAAGGCATTGGCTACGGTGCGCTCCATTTTTCCGCGTCCCATTTGTGCATATACAACGTTGTAATTCATCGAGTCAAAACCCAATAAATCGGTGGTCAATTGGCGGTCGAGCGGAAAGGAAGAGCCATATCCTGCAGCAGAACCAAGCGGATTACGATTAGTAATTTTCCAGGCAGAAAGCAATAATTGCAAATCATCAGCAAGACTTTCGGCATACGCGCCAAACCAAAGTCCGAACGACGACGGCATAGCAATCTGCAAATGTGTATATCCGGGAAGTAAAATATCTTTATAATGATTACTTTGAGAAATCAGCACATCAAAAAGGTCGGAAACAGCAACAACGGTTTTCTCAATTTCGGCACGTGCAAAAAGCTTTAAATCAACTAACACCTGATCGTTGCGTGAACGTCCGCTATGGATTTTTTTGCCCATATCGCCCAGTTTGCGGGTCAGCAACAATTCAACTTGCGAGTGTACATCTTCCACACCCTCTTCAATGGCAAAATTTCCATTATCAGCCAATTGATAAATATTCTTCAATTCTGCCAACAATGACTTCAGCTCATCAGTTTGTAATAGTCCTACTGACTGAAGCATACGGATATGCGCCATGGAACCAAGCACATCGTACTTTGCCAGGAAAATATCCATTTCGCGATCGTGACCAATAGTAAAAGCTTCAATTTTTGCGTTTAGCTGCGTACTTTTTTCCCAGAGTTTTGTTGCCATAATTGCCCCCTTGTTCCCCCTGAAGGGGGATAATAATTACTATAAAATTGTTTCTTTGGGAATCACAATTTGTGATATCCGTTTAAAGTTTTATCATACTTGAGTAAACTCACTTAAGTCCCCCTTTAGGGGGATTTAGGGGGCAACATTCAATGTTTTCGCCAATACATCGGCAATGGCGTTTATTCCTTCTTTGAGTTTTTTATCGACCATCATTTTAATCATCATCGGGAGTTTAACTTTCAATGTCAATCTCATGGCAGTTTCATTATCAGCAGTTTGCTTCAACTGAATCCAGACATTTACTTCAACCGGCGTTTTTTCCGAAACCAGTTTAATGGTTTTAAAGGGTTCACGTTCCACAATGCGGAACCCCATTTTGCCAAATCCTTCTACTACAAAACTGCAACTATCGGTATCGAATTGCAAGTCTTTTGCTTTGTCTTTCAACGATGGATTATCTTGTAATTTTTCCAGATTTTTTAGGTCGCTCAGTATGCCAAAAACCATTTCTTCGTTCGAAGAAATGGCTTTTATATCACTTTCGTATGTTGTCATATTATTTATTTACGATTTTTTTATTTAAAATTTACAAATGGATTAATGAAACTTCCCGCATCAATCTTTATAATAAACAGCAGAAGTTGTTATAAGTTCAATTGTAAATTTTTCAACTTTCGGCAAGCCAAGCGACTAAGTCGAGAGATCAATTTATTTTATTCCGTTTTCCAAGTCGCTGGGTTTTGTCTCCATTCCTGCAAAGTTTCTATATCATCGGCTGAAATATAATTTGTTGCCAATGCTTCAGACAAAATAGCTTCGTAGCTGCACAAAGTTGTCAGTTTCACTTTAGCAAGTTTAAATTTTTGCTCTGCCATTGGGAATCCATATGTAAAAATAGCCACCATTCCAAGAACTTCGGAGCCATCGTTGCGAATAGCTTCAACCGCTTTTAAGCTGCTTCCTCCGGTCGAGATCAAATCTTCAATCACAACCACTTTTTGGCGTGGACGTAAATCGCCTTCAATCATATTTTCCAATCCGTGATCTTTCGGAGAAGTCCGAACGTAAACAAATGGTAATCCGAGTGCATCGGCCACTAATGCTCCCTGAGCAATGGCTCCTGTTGCAACACCTGCAATCACTTCAACATCAGGGTACATTTCCACAATTAGCCGGGCTAATTCTATCTTAATATAAGTGCGGATATGCGGATAAGACAGCGTTTTACGGTTATCGCAATATATAGGTGAATTCCATCCCGAAGCCCAAACGAATGGGTTATTCGGTTGTAATTTTACGGCTTTAATCTTTAGCAATTTTTCAGCTACGCTTTTTTCTAATGTTTTCATTTTGAGTAATTTTATTCTTCAATGGTTCGTTAATCTTTTAGATAAATCGCTGAAAACCAACGAAAATGAATGCCTTTGATGATAGAGATAGTCGAGTCCATAATGGAAATATTATTGTACAAAGATACAAAAAGTAAATAAATCTGTTTTCTTTTTGTTTTCTTTTTGTTTTTCAAATTGAAATACTACAACAAAAGCTGATCAAGTATTTAACAGTTATTCTTTAATTTTAGCTGTTTTTATTCTCACAGATTAAAATAAGTTTGGTTTCCGTTTTTTCGCTTCATCCAAACTTAATAAATCTGCTTTCTTCGTTTGTTTGTCGCGCAAAGTCTGATATTCGGTAGCAATATCCGCTTCGTAAGCCACATGATTAGTTTTGCTCATCAATTGCGCCACCACGTGTGTATTAACCGAAGCATCTTTCACGTAAACCACCGGTCCTTTGTAGTTTGGTGCAATCTTTACAGCTGTGTGAATTTTAGAAGTTGTAGCGCCACCAATCAGCAACGGAATGGTTAATCCCGCTTTTTGCATTTCGGCAGCAACGATGGTCATTTCTTCCAGCGACGGTGTGATCAACCCGCTTAATCCCACAATATCGACTTTCTCGTCGATGGCTGTACGAATAATCTTTTCGGTTGGAACCATTACGCCAAGGTCAATCACTTCGAAATTATTACAAGCCAACACCACGGCAACAATGTTTTTTCCAATATCGTGAACATCGCCTTTTACAGTAGCAATCAGGAACTTGCCAGCAGATGAACTTTGTCCCGGAACTTTCTCAGCTTCGATAACCGGTTGTAGAATCGCCACGGCTTTTTTCATTGTTCGGGCCGTTTTTACCACTTGGGGCAGGAACATTTTTCCGTCTCCAAATAAGTCGCCCACGATATTCATACCGCTCATCAACGGACCTTCTATAATTTCAATAGCCGTATCGTATTTTGTCAACGCTTCCGCTAAATCTTCTTCCAGAAAATCGCTGAGACCTTTTATAAGAGCGTATTCCAACCGTCCCTGCAACGGACGCGAGCGCCATTCATCCACTTTTTCCGCTTTTTCGCCTGAAGCCTGATTCTTTACTTTTTCGGCCAGTTCAATCATGCGTTCGGTAGCATCCGGACGGCGATTCAGCACAATATCTTCCACGTGTTCCAGTAATTCAGGCTCAATATCCTCGTAAATCTGTAACATGCCGGCATTCACGATACCCATGTCCATGCCTTCTTTAATGGCATAATACAGGAAAACCGAGTGAATTGCTTCGCGAACCACATTATTCCCGCGGAACGAAAACGAAAGATTGCTCACACCGCCACTGATTTTCGCGAATGGAAGATTGGCTTTAATCCAACGGGTGGCATTCAGAAAATCAACGCCGTAGTTGTTGTGTTCTTCTATTCCGGTGGCAATGGCCAATACATTCGGATCGAAAATGATATCCTGCGGCGGGAAGCCGACTTTGTCAACCAACAAATGATAAGCGCGGCTACAAATCTGCGTTTTGCGTTCGAAACTGTCCGCCTGGCCTTTTTCATCGAAAGCCATAACGATAACGGCTGCGCCATAGGCACGGATTTTATGTGCTTTTTTCAGAAAATCCTCTTCGCCTTCTTTCAGGCTGATGGAATTGACAATGCATTTTCCCTGCACACATTTCAGTCCTGCTTCAATCACTTCCCATTTCGAGGAATCAATCATAATCGGCACACGCGAAATTTCCGGTTCAGCAGCAATATAATGCAGGAATGTAACCATTTCCTCTTTCGATTCCAACATAGCATCATCCATATTGATATCGATAATCTGTGCACCATCTTCCACTTGTTTGCGGGCAATGACCAGTGCTTCTTCGTATTTTTTTTCATTAATCAGTCGCAAAAAAGCCTTCGAACCTGCAACATTACAGCGTTCGCCTATGTTGACGAATAAGGATGAATCTTCAATCTCTATTTCTTCCAGACCTGAAAGTTCTAATTTATTAGAAGCCGTCGCACGTTTTCTAACGTCAGCTCCTTTAATCAATTCCTGATAGGCAGCAATATGATCGGGCGAAGTTCCGCAGCAACCACCTATAATATTGACAAGTTGTTCGTCGAAATATTCTTTTACCTGCAAGGCCATGGTTTCCGGCGTTTCGTCGTATTCACCAAATTGATTCGGCAAACCGGCGTTTGGATATGCACTGACAAACCAAGGTGAATGTGCACTTACTTCTTGTAAATATGGTTTTAGTTCTTTTGCACCAAATGAACAATTTAATCCTACAGACAATAAATTTGCATGACCGATGGAAGCTAAAAACGCACGGATAGTTTGACCGGACAAAGTACGACCACTTTTATCGGCAACCGTTGCAGAAAGCATCAAATCAACCCGCTTTCCGAGTTCGGTCATGGCTTCTTCGGCTGCAAAAATAGCAGCTTTGGCATTCAACGTATCAAAAATAGTTTCAATCAATAATGCATCAACGCCACCTTCAATCAACGCCAGAATTTGTTCTTTGTAAGCAGAAACCAAATCATCAAAACTGACAGCGCGAAATGCAGGATTATTCACATCGGGCGACATGGACGCGGTTTTATTGGTTGGTCCAACTGAACCGGCAACAAAGCCAGGCTTTGCAGGATTTTTTGTCGTAAATTCATCGGCCGCCTGACGTGCCAGCTTTGCACCAGTCAGATTAATTTCACGAACCAGTTCGCCCATGCCGTAATCTTCCATCGAAATGCGTTGGGCATTGAATGTGTTGGTTTCAATGATATCGGCACCGGCTTCAAGATATTCTTTGTGAATGGAGCTGATAATTTCCGGTTGTGTCAATACCAACAAATCATTATTTCCCTTTACCAGACTTTTCCAGTCGGCAAAGCGTTCACCCCGATAATCTTTTTCGGTAAGTTTGTGGCGTTGTATCATAGTTCCCATCGCTCCATCGAGGACCAAAATACGATGTTCAAGTTCTGTTCTTAATTTCATCTGTTCTAAAATTGAAAAGGAATATAGGAAATGCAAAAGTACGTATAAATCAAATATAAACAAAGAAACAATTCATTCATGAACAGTTGAAGTTTGAAAGTTGTAATAAATTATTAAAACAACTTTAGTACTAAATTTTTTATTGGATTTTGAGTATCTTTGTCGTCGTAAATTTAAATTCAAAGCAATATAAATATTAAAATTCTTCAAAATGAAAAAAGTAGTTTTAATTCGGCACGGAGAAAGCGTTTGGAATAAAGAAAACCGTTTCACAGGCTGGACAGACGTTGATTTGTCTGAAAAAGGAATGCAGGAAGCTGTTGAAGCAGGTAAAACTTTGAAAGCAAACGGATTCTTTTTTGAAAAAGCATTTACTTCTTATCTCAAGAGAGCTGTAAAAACTTTGAATAGTATTCTGGATCAAATGGACTTAGATTGGATTCCGGTAGAAAAATCGTGGCGCTTGAACGAGAAACATTACGGAATGTTACAAGGGCTGAATAAAGCAGAAACGGCTGAGAAATACGGAGATGAACAGGTTTTAATATGGAGACGGAGTTACGATGTTCCGCCCGCTCCATTGGAAGTTAACGACCCACGCTCACCTTTCGTCGATCCGCGTTACAACGGCGTGGATAAAAAAGACCTTCCCCTTACTGAATCGTTGAAAGAAACAGTAGCACGTATCCTGCCATATTGGGAAAATGTTATTTTTCCGAGTTTGAAAGAATATGATCAGATTTTGGTAGCTGCTCACGGCAATAGTTTACGGGGTATTATCAAACTTTTGAAAAACATATCGGATGATGACATTGTGAGTTTAAATTTGCCTACAGGCATTCCATATGTGTTTGAATTTAGCGATAATTTCAAATTAGTAAACGATTATTTCTTGGGAGACCCCGAAGAAATCAAAAAGTTAATGGAAGCTGTTGCCAATCAGGGAAAGAAAAAATAAACAATTCCCGTTTTCATTTATAAAAGCAGTGCACAGTTGTACTGCTTTTTTGTTAACTTTGTCGTTCAAAATCACATGCACATGTTTATTGTTATTGCTTTTATGCTTGCCGGAATTGCTGTTGGCTTTTTATTTCGCCGTTGGAAAATCCGGTTTATTCACCGGTTAATTCTAACACTTATCTGGCTGTTATTGTTTTTGCTCGGACTTGAAGTCGGTGCAAATAATACTGTCATTCAGCAATTTGGCAAACTTGGATTTGAAGCTTTTTTACTGGCAACAGGCGGAACGTTGGGAAGTGTGATTTTTGCATGGTTGCTTTGGTTGAGTTTTCGTTCTAAAACCGATGAAAGATGAAAGGCAGCCTGATCATTCTTTCATTTTTTGCAACAGGTTTGCTGTTGGGCATTTTCCGTTGGTTTCCACCTCAGATTCTGAGTTATAACTTTAGTTTTTACGTGCTTTGTGCGTTAATGTTTTCTGTTGGGATAAGCGTTGGAAATGATCCGAACTCATTCCGGCAATTTCGCAGTCTAAATCCACGACTGATTTTTCTTCCTTTAATGACCATTCTCGGAACTTTTTTGGGTGTTTTTGCTGTAAGTTTTCTTGTAAAAGACAGAAGTCTGGCTAATTGTTTGGCTGTCGGTTCCGGTTTTGGATATTATTCACTTTCCAGTATTCTGATTACCCAATACAAAGGTGTCGAATTGGGAACTATTGCCTTGTTATCTAATATTATGCGCGAAGTTATGACGCTTTTGTTGGCTCCGTGGATGGTAAAATATTTTGGAAAACTGGCACCAATTTCAGCCGGAGGTGCCACCACTATGGACATCACTTTTCCTATTATTGTCCGGAATTCCGGTAAAGATTATGCAATTGTATCAATATATCAAGGATTTGTAGTTGATTTTACGGTTCCGTTTTTGGTTACGTTCTTCTGCAGTTTGTAAAATCCTGAAACAAAAACCTCGATTTTTTATAACTAAAAACCTGCAAAGGCAAAAATAATTTCGTACTTTTGCACAAAATAAATGAAAAGTAAAGACTCTGAAAAGCCGAAGAGAATAATTGAAATAAATTGAGCAAAAGGCATTGTTCATTGTTTCTAACTTTTTGTTTATCAATCTAATATTATTTGTATGAAAATAATTATAGTTGGAACGGCATTTCCTTATCGTGGCGGATTGGCAACTTACAATGAACGTTTGGCGCATGAATATGCAAAACAGGGACATGAGGTGGAAATTATCACTTTTACGCTTCAATATCCTGCTTTTTTGTTCCCTGGGAAATCGCAATATTCGGCCGAATTTGCCCCTGAAGATTTGAAAATCACCCGAATGATAAATTCGATGAATCCATTGAACTGGATAAAAGTGGGTCGCAATATCAAAAAAAAATCACCTGATATGGTAATTTTCTGTTATTGGATGGCATTTATAGCGCCATGTTTTGGAACCATTGCACGCTATGCTCATTCTCCAAAAACCAAAATGGTGGCAATGATTCATAATATGATACCACACGAACCAACTATTCTGGATAAATTATTCCCCAAATATTTTGTAAAAGCTATGGATGGCTTTGTGGCAATGGCTGAGTCAGTTGTGGCAGACATTAATCATTTTGATACTGAAAATAAGCCTAAAGTTGTTTCGCCACATCCGATTTACGATCATTATGGCGATGCCTTAACTAAAAAAGAGGCTGCCATAAAACTTGGGCTTTACGAGCAAAATAACTATGTATTGTTTTTTGGGTTTATAAGGAATTACAAAGGATTGGATTTGCTTTTGGAAGCATTTGCCGATAAGCGTTTGCGTAAATTTCCCGTGAAATTGATTGTTGCAGGAGAATTTTATGAAAATCCGGCTCCTTATATGCAACAAATTATCCGGTTGGGATTGGATGACATGGTGGAGTTGCGAACCAAATTTATCCCGGACAACGAAGTTCGGAATTATTTCAGTATTGCCGATTTAGTGGCTCAACCTTATAGAACTGCAACTCAAAGTGGTGTCAGTCAGATTGCTTATCATTTTGAAAAACCAATGCTGGTGACCAATGTTGGTGGTTTAGCTGAAATTATTCCAGATGGAAAAGTAGGTTATGTGACTGAAGTTGATCCGAAACAAATTGCTGATTCATTGGTCGATTTCTTTGCAAACGATCGAAGCGGAAAAATGATTGAAAATATTAAAATTGAGAAGCAAAAATTCCTCTGGTCAAGAATGACTGATGCAATAAATGGATTATTCAGTACCCCTAACCCCTAAAGGGGAATGAGCGTTGGATGCGAAACCTATCATAAATTATAGTTTCGTGTTTTGAAATTATAAGATAATTACAATTTAAATTTAAAAGACAGAACTTGCATAATTCCCCTTTAGGGGCTAGGGGTTATTATATTTAAATTATGAACTCAGAAATTGTAGAAACGCCGATGATGAAGCAATTCAACGAGATTAAGGCAAAGCATCCTGATGCAATTTTGCTTTTTCGTTGCGGTGATTTCTATGAAACTTTTTCAACAGACGCCATTCAAGCCTCTCAAATATTAGGAATTACGCTTACCCGACGTGCCAATGGAGCTGGAAAAAGTATCGAATTGGCCGGATTTCCACATCATGCATTGGATACTTATTTGCCAAAATTGGTTCGTGCAGGCAGGCGTGTTGCCATTTGCGACCAGCTTGAAGATCCGAAACTCACCAAGAATATTGTAAAACGCGGTGTGACCGAATTGGTTACACCAGGTGTTTCGTACAGCGATACTACACTGAATCACAAGGAAAATACCTTTTTGGCAAGCGTCTATCTAAATAAGAATCAGATAGGTGTTTCTTTTCTCGATATTTCTACCGGAGAATTTTTGGTTGCCGAAGGAACTGCTGAATATATAGATAAATTATTGAATAGCTTCGGCCCGAAAGAAGTATTATTTGACCGAAGCAAACGTAAGGATTTTGAAGCACTTTTCGGAACGAAATTCTTCACGTATGCGCTCGAAGACTGGGCTTTTACACCCGATACGGCATACGAACGGCTGCTCAAACATTTCGAGACAAAAAATTTAAAAGGATTTGGCGTAGATAATTTACAGAATGGCATGGTAGCTGCAGGAGCTATTTTGCATTATCTGGATTTGACGCATCACCAACAAACCGGGCATATTACGCAACTTTCGCGCATCGAAGAGGAGCGATATGTTTGGCTCGACCGCTTTACGGTTCGGAATTTGGAATTGTATGGTTCCATCAATGAAGGAGCCAGAACATTGCTCGATGTAATTGACAAAACCATCAGTCCAATGGGAGCACGGTTGCTGAAACGCTGGATTGCTTTCCCGCTGAAAGATGTGAAACCAATTAACGAGCGACTCAGTGTGGTGGAACATTTTTTCAAAAACACAGAATTACGACAACTGCTCGAACAAAATATTGCACTTATTGGCGATTTGGAACGCATTATTTCCAAAGTGGCAGTTGGTAGAATAAATCCGCGTGAAGTGGTTCAACTGAAAGTTGCATTGAAAGCTATTGAGCCGATAAAAGAAGCTAGTTTGGAAACGGACAATGTTACATTGCGAAAAATTGCCGACCAATTGAATGCATGTGCCGTTATTTCAGAGAAAATTGATAAAGAAATTTCAAATGATCCGCCTGCCTTGGTTAATCGTGGCGGAATTATAAGATCAGGAATTGATGCCGATTTGGATGAATTAAGAGAGTTGGCATATTCCGGCAAAGATTTTCTACAAAAAATTCAGGAACGCGAAAGTGCAGCCACAAGCATTCCGAGTTTGAAAATTAGTTTTAACAATGTGTTTGGTTATTATATCGAGGTGCGAAATATGCACAAAGACAAAGTGCCTGAAACCTGGATTCGCAAGCAAACGCTGGTTAATGCTGAGCGCTATATTACACAGGAACTGAAAATGTATGAAGAAAAAATTCTGGGTGCTGAAGAAAAAATTTTAGCAATAGAAACACGTCTTTTTAATGAATTAGTGTTGAGTTTGATAGATTATATTACAGCTATTCAATTGGATTCCAACCTGATTGCTCAACTCGATTGTTTACTTTCATTTACTAAAGTTTCTGCCGAAAATAAATACGTTCGTCCTGAAATAACCGATACCGACGTGCTTGACATTAAACAAGGACGTCATCCGGTGATTGAAAAACAGTTGCCAATCGGCGAGAGTTATATTGCCAACGATGTCTATCTTGATAGTGAAACGCAACAAATAATCATTATCACCGGTCCGAATATGTCTGGCAAATCGGCTCTGTTGAGGCAAACGGCACTTATAACGTTGATGGCTCAAATCGGCTGTTTCGTGCCTGTTGAAAGTGCCAAAATTGGCGTGGTGGATAAGATTTTTACCCGTGTTGGAGCGAGCGATAATATTTCGCTCGGTGAATCGACCTTTATGGTGGAAATGAACGAAGCTGCCAGCATTCTGAATAATCTTTCTAACCGGAGTCTGATTCTTTTTGATGAACTAGGACGCGGAACGAGTACATACGATGGAATTTCTATTGCCTGGGCTATTGTGGAATATATTCACGAACACCCCAACTGTAAAGCCAAAACCCTTTTTGCCACACATTACCACGAGTTGAACGAAATGGAAAAATCGTTCCACCGCATAAAAAACTACAACGTGTCGGTGAAAGAAGTGGATAAAAAAGTAATTTTTCTCCGCAAACTGGTTCGTGGCGGAAGCGAACATAGTTTCGGTATTCACGTGGCTAAAATGGCCGGAATGCCGCAAAGCATTGTGAAGCGCTCTGAACAAATATTGCAACAACTCGAAACCGATAACCACCAATCCGGCATATCCAAACCCGTAGGTGAAATTGCCCAGCAACGCGAAGGTTATCAACTTAGCTTCTTCCAATTGGATGATCCGGTTCTGGAACAAATCCGTGATGAAATCAAGAATCTCGACATTAATAATTTAACTCCGGTTGATGCACTAAATAAGTTAAATGAAGTTAAAAGAATCATAACAGGGAAGTGATTTCCCTGTTATTTTTTGCACACATTTTTTCACTGTGTGCATAATAATGACATTTTTGAGTTGTTACTGCATATTTATAAATTACCAAACCCAAAAGTTTATAAAAACCCATTTTATTAACATGTCAAGTGATGAAAAAATAGTACTTTTATGCTTTCTCTTTCAACAATAAAACTATCAAACTAATATAAATAATTATAGTATGAAAAAACACAATTTTAGTGCCGGACCTTCCATTTTGCCACGCGAAGTTATCGAAAAAACAGCTCAGGCGATCTTAGATTTTAATGGTTCAGGATTATCTGTATTAGAAATAAGCCATCGTTCCAAAGATTTTGAAGCGGTTATTGCTGAAGCGGTTAGCCTTTTCAAAGAGTTGTTGAATATCCCTGATGGTTACTCCGTTCTTTTTCTGGGTGGTGGTGCCAGTATGCAATTTTGCATGGTTCCGTTTAATCTTTTCGAAAAGAAAGCCGCTTATTTGAACACTGGAGTGTGGGCAAATAAAGCAATGAAAGAAGCAAAAGGATTTGGTGAAGTAGTTGAAGTTGCATCTTCAAAAGATGACAATTATACTTTTATCCCTAAAAACTATGTAATTCCTGCTGATGCAGATTATTTCCATATCACCACCAATAATACTATTTACGGAACCGAAATCCTGAACGATATTGACTCTCCGGTGCCATTGGTTGCCGATATGTCGTCCGATATTTTTTCTCGTCCATTAGATGTTTCAAAATACGGAATTATTTATGGTGGCGCACAAAAAAATCTGGCTCCTGCCGGATTGGCTTTTGTAATCGTAAAAGATGAATTACTTGGGAAAGTTTCACGTTATATTCCAAGTATGCTGAATTACAAAATACACATTGCCGAAGGCTCTATGTTTAACACTCCTCCTGTGTTGTCGATTTACAGTGCCATGGAAACCTTGCGTTGGTTGAAAGCAAATGGAGGTTTGGTAGAAATGGAAAAGAAAAATATTGCCAAAGCAGAATTAATCTACAATGCTATTGATAACAGCAAGATTTTTGTTGGAACTGCGGTTAGAGAAGATCGCTCTCGCATGAATGTTTGCTTTGTTATGAAACCCGAATATCAGGAACTGGAAGCCGATTTTCTGAAATTTGCTTCTGAACGTGGTATGGTTGGAATTAAAGGTCACCGTTCAGTAGGTGGTTTCCGTGCTTCTATTTACAACGCTATGCCAATTGAAAGTGTTCAGGCGCTTGTCGATTGCATGCAGGAATTTGAAAAACAACATTAATTTAGTTTGTAGTTTGTAGTTTGTAGTCGGTAGTAAATACGCAGACTTTAAACTTTCAAACTTTCAAACTTTCAAACTGATATGTTATGAAAGTACTTATTGCTACCGACAAACCGTTTGCCAAAATTGCAGTGGACGGAATCCGACAGGAAATTGAAGCAGCCGGTTTTGAACTGGCTTTGCTTGAGAAATACACCGAAAAAAAACAATTACTTGATGCTGTGGCAGATGCGCATGCCATTATTATTCGCAGCGACATAATTGATGCGGAAGTAATTGCAGCAGCCAAACAATTGAAAATTGTGGTTCGCGCCGGTGCAGGTTACGATAACGTGGATTTGGAAGCTGCTACTACTGCCGGAGTTTGTGTTATGAATACTCCCGGACAAAACTCCAACGCCGTAGCCGAATTGGTTTTTGGCTTATTGGTTTATGCTGTTCGTAATTTTTATAACGGAACTTCAGGTACTGAATTGATGGGCAAAAAACTCGGAATTCATGCTTATGGAAACGTAGGACGTAATGTTGCCCGCATTGCCAAAGGTTTTGGTATGGAATTATACGCTTATGATGCATATTGTCCTGAAACCATCATGAAAAACGATGCTGTAAAACCGCTGAAATCAGCCGAAGAATTATATTCGACCTGCGATATTATTTCGCTTCATATTCCGGCAACTGTCGAAACCAAAAAATCGATCAATGCAGCCTTGCTAAGCCGATTGCCAAAAGGTGCTATGTTAGTTAACACGGCTCGCAAGGAAGTGATTGATGAACAGGATTTGCTGGATTTTATGGTTTCACGTCCTGATTTTAAATACGTGACCGATATTGAACCCGGGAATAATGCCGAAATGACAGAAAAACTTGCCGGACGATATTTTACTACTCCTAAAAAAATGGGCGCACAAACCTCCGAAGCCAACATTAATGCCGGAATTGCTGCAGCAAAACAAATTGTTGATTTTCTGAAAAATGGAAATGAATGTTTCAGGGTAAATAAATAAAAAATAGGAAATAACTTAAATATCAGCATCTTAGCTAAACAGTTAAGATGCTGTATTTTTATTTTCACTTTTTGTTAATTATTTAAAACCTACCTGCCTTTTTAAAAGTAGACCAACCGTTTTTCGGGTTTCATTTTTTTCAACAACAAGTTTTCGGGAAAATATTTACCGGTGAAAGTTTAATTTTGTAATTTTACAAAAATTAAAAGTTTTGTTATGTATGATGCAACGTTTCAGTGCTTATATACATCTAAGTAGTAGAAAATGGAATTGGATAAGGCGAAAAATGATGATCAGGAATTAATCGCAGCTTGTCAGGCAGGAAAATCGTGGGCTCAGAAAAAAATATATGAGTTACATGCGTCCGCAATGATGAGTGTATGTTTTCGGTATGTAAATGACCGTGAAACTGCTCGCGATTTATTGCAGGATGGCTTCATCAAAGTATTTACAAAAGCAGACACTTATTCAGGTTCAGGTTCATTTGCCGGTTGGATCAGACGAATATTTGTAACAACGGCGTTGGAATTTCTAAGGCAAAATGATGCTTTAAAACAAAGTACTAGTATTGAAGAATATAGTAATTTGATTGAAGATGTGGATGTAATGGTATTGGAAAAAATTTCATCTGAAGATTTAATGACTTGTATTTCCGAATTACCCAATGGTTACCGAACCGTTTTCAATCTGTATGCCATCGAAGGATTTAGTCATAACGAAATTGCCAACATGCTTACTATCAGTGAAAATACTTCACGTTCACAATTTATGAGAGCACGGAAACTGCTCCAGCAAAAAGTCCAATCTCTTATCAGCTAAACCATGCAAGACAATATAAATAACATAGATAAACCCGATAATTTCAGCGAATTCGTTCGGCAAAAACTGGAGAATCATCAATTGCCGGTTGATGCAGATAGTTGGAACGAGATTGAAGCTCGGATGAAAGCACAAAAACGGAGAATAATCCCATTTTGGTTCTGGTTTTCGGGTGGTGCTGCCGTTGCCGTTTTAGCATTACTTTTTACATTTCGAACAATAGAAGAACCAGCGAATTATACAAAAAATAAGTATGAGAAGGAAACTCAACCAAAACAAGTTGCTGCATTTGAAAAAGGTAAAATTGCACAAAACGAAAAGCCAAAAATTAACTCGATTAATCAAAAATCTGACAGACAAACTAATTCAAATTTAGAAATAAATGTATCTCAAATTCAATCTATAAGTAAAGATACAGTTGAAAATAATAACACAACTTCAAATTTAGCTGAAAGCAACTTGAATAATAACATTACTTCAGCTCCGGTTTCTGATGAAAATAAAGATTCAGTTTCAACACACAAAAGAATTATTTCAAATAGTTTGGTTGAAGAGTCAGTAAATGAGCCTATTATAAAAAATAAAAATAAGAGTGAATGGTTATTAGCGGCAACATTTGGAAGCGGTGGAGGTGCGCCAAGTGGAAGTAACGGTTATGAAGCAGTTATTTTTAACCCCTATTATACAGATAAAGTTAGTTCAGAGACTAATTTCACAGCAGGCTTAACAGACGCCAAAGCTTTCTCTAAAATCACCTATAATTCGCCACTTTCGTTTGGTCTGGTTGTTCGAAAAAATCTTGACAAAACGATTAGTTTGGAAAGCGGACTGGTATACACGTATCTTTCAACTAACTTTGAAAGCAGTGGGGTGCAACTAAACAATGCCCAATTGCATCTACATTATATAGGTATTCCATTAAATTTAGTCGGAGTTGTTTGGCGGAATTCAAGATGGGAAATTTATATTTCAGGTGGCGCTATGGTGGAAAAAGGAATCCGGTCGGTTTATATTTTAAATCAAGCTTATGGTAACCAGACAATTACAACAACTGCTTCAACCGGTATTGATGGTTTTCAATGGTCGGTGAATGGTGCGATTGGTACAACTTATAAACTCCAGCGAAATATCGGAATCTTTTTTGAACCGAAGATATCGTACTTTTTTGATAACAATCAACCAATTAGTGCTCGCACAGACCAACCAACAGTCATTGGATTGACTGCCGGTTTGAGATTTCAATTTTAAAGTATAAATCACATGAAATCGTTTTCTAAGAATATTTTTTTGATTTTCAACTTACTCTTCTTGATGTTAAGTTGCTCAGAACTAAATAAATTGGGAGAAGGCGTTTTAAAAGGAAAAATCACGATTGGTCCGCTTTGTCCGGTCGAAACAATTCCTCC
>JADGPS010000112.1 GCA_017882285.1 Paludibacter sp.
TACCTATAAAGGTAGTGATTTCCAATGACTTATACAAATAATATCGGGGTTATTTTCTTGATATTCAAATAATTAACATTAAGTTTAACGAAGTATTGAATTTAATGGATTATTATATTTTTAAATTGTTTTAGAATGAATAGACAATAATCATGGTTTCTTCGATTTTTTTAAAATAACTGCTTGTTTAGCTTTAAATGGAATCTGTAGTTTATAACCAATAGTATAGTTAAATCCCCAATTTGATCCGTTATTTGTTCCGAATCCGGGAATAAACCAGGGAGCTACTTCACCTGATACATCCTGAGTCAATAGGTTCTTACTCCTTATTGTCCAACCCATGAAAATATTTTTGGTAACTTCAACACGTACTCCGGCAACTATTTCGTACCATATTTTAGTGGATGATACATTTGAATAATTAAACGTTTGTGTTTCACCCCAATAATCGTCTGTTATTGTAACATTATTAATATTATAAAGAAAACGTGTCATTCCTAATCTTACACCGGCTAAAAATAAATTAGTTGTTGGTTTTTCATCTTTTTTCGATGTAATTAAATTTATATCAACACCTATTCGACCAAATACTCCTTGTGTATTAAAATTTATATTGTCATTTGATGTTTTATTTGCACCGGCATAACCTAATTCAACAATAGGATAAAATTTATGTTTAAGATCAACTTGTGCTCCGGCTTCGTACGAATAGCTTTCTCCTGTTGAAAGAGCAGAACTTACAACAGAAGCCACGTCGGCCTGGATTGTAATTCCATTGAAAAGAGGAGTTTTGATTTTATCGGGTAGTTTTTTGGTATTCTGGGCATTAACAGTAAATACCGACAAGCAAAAAATCAAACTACTTAAATAGGTGAATATTTTCAGCATTGTTGGTGTTAACATTATGATTGATAATTCGAATTGAATCTACGAAATGGTTGGTAGTCAGCACGGTGTCAATCGTATGGATTTTAATACAACCACATTCTAAAGACAAAAATTGATCGGCATTTTCGTGTAGAACGGTAATTGTATCTTTTGTTTTATTAAAAGTTACTTCATATTTTGATTCTACTTTAAATTTATGAAGAGGTAAATATATTTTGCTAGTTAGTTTTGATTTAATAAATAGATTTGAATCAACATAAACATAATTTTGAACTATGCTATCGTATTTTAATCCTTTAATAGTCAAACTGTCGATACTTAATGATGTGGTTGTAACTTTTTTTGTAGAGTCATTTTTAACTACATGATAAAAACCAATTCCCATTTCCACTATTTTATTCGTACGACATTGTTCGTCGACCGTGCAAGACATGCTCAGCAAAACAAATATAAACGAAAATATGAAAACGTATTTCTTCATAAGGATTTAACCAATTATCACTTCCCTACCTACACCCGATATATTCACTGACTTCATTCTTTAGTTTATCAATGGCTAATTCGGTCGGCGTTTCTTCACTCGAACTGTAAACCTGAATAATCCGTTCAGCCAGTTCAGTAGCAGGATTTGTCGGATTGCACTGAACTGCACACGAATTTACGAGGCGCAGCAAACTTTCCTGAGCTCCGCGTATATAATTCCACATTTCATCACTTACATAAATTTGTTGCGAAAAATTATGGGCAAACTCACGTCGGATAATAGCTAATAATTGCGTTTGTAGTTCCAGATTAGTCATATCAGATTTTATTACATTGAGCATTAATACTGCGGGAGTTGTGCGTTCCAACAACAGTACCAGTCTTTCGTAAGCTCTTAATCTGATAGGTGTTATGATTGACTGACTATCCTTTCGTAATTCAAAGTTTCGACGTTTTTCCTCGTTTCGAAGCAATTTATCAATCAACAAATAGGCTGTCAGTAATACGAGTATTGCCGGTAAAACTATTTTAAGAATTTCCATTGTATCCATTCTGAATTTTGCGTTTATCCGATTATTTTTTCGAACTTCCTGTTTTTTGAAGTTTTATTTCTATTGGATGAATTGTCACTAAACAACCTTTTGAAAGTGATTGTAATTCATGCTCAATGCTTTGATAGAATTCATTCAGAATTTCAGTTCTATCAATCATTTCAATTACAACCGGCAGCTTTTCAGTTAGTTCCCAAAAACGCGTTGAACTGATTTTAGTGCTGCTCATCCCATAACCCATTATACCACGATAGACGGTTACCCCTGAAATTCCTTTTCGTTTGGCTAATACAACCAATTGTTCGTAAAGTAAATCAAAACCGATTTTATCCGTACTGCTGGCATAGATTTTCAAAATACTGTGTTCGGTAGATTGCATATTACAATAAGTTTGAAGTTATATATCCTAAATAAACTGCCAAGAATCCAAATAATAAACTAAATCCTGTATACAAAAGGACTGAAAAGAATTGTCCGTTTTGCATCAATGTCAGATTTTCATTGGTGAATGACGAAAAGGTGGTAAATCCACCGCAAATTCCTACCATTAAGAATAGACGCATGGCGGGTGAAATTATCTCACTTTTTGCAGAAACTCCGGCTAAAAAACCTATAATCAAGCTTCCTAAAACATTAACTGTCAGAGTTCCCATTGGTATGGATAAAAAATGCCAATGTAAATTTAATTTCGATACCAAAAATCGAGCGATACTTCCTATAAACCCACCAAATCCGACGATTAATAATTGCTTCATTTCAAATTGACAGTTATAGACTAAATTTCTTTTTCTATCTGGTAGTTATTTCGTTCAGTAGAATTTCGGGCTACGATTTCACCTACAAATCCGGCAAGAAATAATTGTGTACCGAGTAACATTGCCAACATGGATAGATAAAAATAAGGACTATCAGTAACCAATGGAGCTTTTACATGTTCAATAATAGCAATAAATTTGTTTACTCCGACAACTACAACTGCCAGTAAACCAAGCAAAAACATTATACTTCCGTACAATCCGAAGAAGTGCATGGGCTTTTTCCCAAATTTAGAGAGAAACCACAAGGTCATCAAATCCAAATAGCCATTTATAAAGCGGTTAAGACCGAATTTAGTTTCTCCAAATTGGCGTTTCCTATGTTCTACCACTTTTTCTCCGATATTTGTAAATCCTGCATTCTTTGCCAAAAATGGAATATAACGGTGCATTTCACCATATACTTCAATATTTTTAACAACCTCGTTGCGGTATGCTTTAAGTCCGCAATTCATATCATGAAGTTGCAATCCGGTTACTTTTCGAGCCGTAGAATTGTATATTTTTGATGGAATATTTTTAGTAAGTTTGGAGTCGTATCTTTTTTTCTTCCAGCCTGAAACCAAATCGTAGTTTTCATTTTTTATCATAGAGAACAATCCGGGTATTTCGTCAGGACTGTCTTGTAAATCAGCATCCATGGTAATAACTACATCGCCTTTTGCAGCATTAAAGCCACAAAACAAAGCAGGAGATTTACCATAATTATGACGAAATTTTATTCCTCTAACGTTTTTCGACTTTTTTTGAAGTGTTTCAATCACCTCCCACGATTTGTCGGTACTCCCATCATTAATAAAAATAACTTCAAAAGAATATTTATTTTCGTTCATGACACGTTCAATCCACTCATAGAGTTTCGGAAGCGATTCTTCTTCGTTGTAAAGCGGTACGATTACTGAAATATCCATATTTTAAAACATTTACAATTTCATTATTTATAATTTACTATTTTCCCATTCTCTCATTTTTCTTCAAAAATGCTTTTATTTTTTTTTACAAATGCAGCCATAATCAATCCGACTATCGTACCCAAGAGTAAGTTTGTCCAGATGTAAATCAATGAGAAACTTGCCGGTTTGAACATGCTTTCCATTTGTGCAATTTCAGCATCATTCATAGGAAATTTCAATAGCTGCATCATTTTTATACTTTCCTGAAACATGTTTTCCAAATAACCGGTATTGATAAATTGAAAATAAACATATTTCACAACCGTAGAAATAAGTGCAGCATAAAAGAAAGTGAGTAGGATAAACAAAAAGGCTTTACTATATGAAATAACACCTTCGCAATCAACATCGCGATGGCGTACCGACATTCGATACATGGTAATCACAATAATTGCAGCGAGCGTGTAGGAGAGTAAAAGGAAAGTCGTGTTTTTGGAAATGGAAAATAAAAAATTTATAGAGAACAGAAACCCCATTATAAGGCCATTGAGCATAGCCGAATTGATAATTTTTCGTTGCATAAACCTGAGTTTTGATTGATTGCACAAAAGTACAAAAAAACCACCAAAATGGAAAGAAAAAATTGAATATACCAATTGATTCTCTTTCGTTTGAATATTTGCACTGTTTCAAACAAAACGAGACAGTCTCAAAATATTTTGAGACTGTCTCGTTTTTTCGTAAATCCCGGACAAATTTATCTTCCTCTAATAATTCTAAACAAAATCGCTATTATTGCGATTACAAGCAGTATGTGAATAATTCCGCCTGCGCTGTATGCAAAAAATCCGATTGCCCAAATGATGATAAGTACAACTGCGATTAAATAAAGTAGATTGCTCATATTGAATTTTTTAATGGTTTTTATTTATAGTTTAATGCTAATTCAGTTCAATTAATACGTTCTAAAAAATTGGAACGGATAAATAAAAATTGATAACGCCATTGGTGGCATTTGGAATAGTATAGGAAACACCTAAAAATGTAATTCTTATAATTGACTTTTTCATTAGGTTGTTTTTATGATAATCTGTATTTAATTTATTGACAAATTTACATTCTAAGTTTCCGGGATTAATTACACAATTTCAGATAAGAGTTATATGATTCACACGTTCTTTTTTTATTTAAAAAAAAGACAGTTGTTAAAGCTGCCTTTTACAGAGAATCATTATTTATTGCCGTTCTCTACTGCAATTTTTCAATTTATTACCAAGTTCATCTAAATCACGATTAAAATCATGTTTAAATTTCGACCATTCACTATGGGTCTTTTCATAATCACCCATTCTTGTTTTAAGATTTTTGTTTTTCAATTCCAACGAGTCAATTCTCTTTGCATATACTTCATCAAGTTCCGATCCCGATTTATTTATCTTCAATTTTAATTCAGCTATTCTAACTTCATTATTCTTGATTTTAAGTTCAGACTCGAGTTTAAATGTTTTCAATTCATCCGCTGTGGCGGCTTTTTCTGCAACTATATCGGCATTTTTCTGCACCTTATTCAAATTTTCCTGAGCAGCTACTACCTCAGCTTTGGCAGCGTCTTTTTTCTGATCGGAAGACCAACAACCGGTGAATAGACTTCCTGCTAAAATAATGATAGTCACAGCTATAGTAAAAGATATTTTTTTCATTAGGTTTAATCTTAATGCTTTATTAAAAGTAATTAAAAGTTACCGCTTAATTTTTCATAAAAAGACAGTAACTTTTAATAATCAAAATGATTAAAGTGCTGATAAAATCTTATGTAATTCTTCTTTTGTTTTACCAAGTTTGATTTCAAGTCTTCCGAACATCTCTTCTTTCTTGCCTTCAGCAAACATAAAATCATTATCAGTTAAAGTAGCAAATTTTTGTTTGAGTTTGCCCTTTTGAGCTTCCCAGTTACCTTTTAGTTCTGTTGTATTCATTATAGTTGATATTAATGGTGAATGAATTTTCACTATACAAAGATGCGATATCTTTGCTGTAAATTCGTTACACAATTTACAGTAAGAGTTACATCATTCACACATTGTTTAGTAAGTAGAGGGAGTTTTAGAAAGTAAAAAGCCCACCGCAAGAAAGCAGTGGGCTTGATTTATTTTGAAATCCGTTATTGTTCAATGATCAATTTACCTGATTGAATGGTTTTGTCATTGTCCGCCTTTGTATTTCGCTGTTTGGGCACTTCAATGAAACTGGCATCGATTATTTTGCCTTGATTTACTATCAGGTTGAGTTTTTCCAACTCAACTAAAAATAAA
>JADGPS010000022.1 GCA_017882285.1 Paludibacter sp.
GAAGTCGATCTATGCATGGAACATATCCGAATTAGACACAGGAAAAGACAAGCAGATATAGACAGATATTATGTTAAAATCTAATTTAGTAAAGTAGAACTAAATAATTTGCAAAATTTAAACCCGCTTTAAGACGTACATAGATATTTGTTGAATTAATAATTCCTGCACTTTGTGTTAAAGTTATTGGTGTACCTACAAAGCCCGAACCAGATGTTTTTGATAGTTGAAGATTTGCTGAAGGAGTTAAAATAATGTCAGATTCCAACACAGATCCACTGATTGAAAATGATTGTTCGGCAGAAGGTCCCAACCCTTTATTGTAATTCAGATTTGAAAGAGATGTTATAGAGGGAGTGATTGTTGGACCAACGACAGTACCAGAACAATAAACCTTTTTAATTGTAGCATCATTTGATGATACTAATATACTGTCAGTATAATTATCAAAATTTAAACCCGCTTTTAATCGAACATAAATTGTTGTTATATCTACACTTCCAGCATTCTGTGTTAGTATTATTGGTAAACTTGTAAATCCAGACCCGGATGTTTTTGAAATCTGAAAGTTAATTGGAGGTGCGATAGTTATATCTGACGTTAAGTTATACCCAACTAAAGAGAAAGTTTGTTCTGCAGATGGTCCAGCTCCCTTATCATAAGTAAACCCATTTAATAGATTTGGTGCTAATTGAATATAAGGAGCAGTCGTGTCAATTCCCAAAAAAATGGAAGACCAAGATTGACCTACACGAAGACCATCCAATCTTAATGTTGGTGCTGAAGCAGAACTTCCCTGACGGATATTAATTTCACCAATTCCTGCTGCTGTTGGAATATTTGTACCTCCAACACCTCCATTTGCAGGAGACGAACTTGTAATCCAAAAGGCAGCAGCTGGTTCAGAAGATCTAATTGCTGGATTAATTATTAATGAGGAAGTTCCTGTGATAACATCTACTTTCACAACTGCTAAATAAGTAACATTAAGATCATAAATTGAAGTTGTATAAGTAACAGTATAAGTACCTCCTGAATTATTTAAAATTCCAAAAGCAATTTTTGCACCATCCAATTTGACATATAGACGACCTAAATAAAACGAAGAAGAAGACGGTTCTCCTAAGGTCAAAAAATAATCACCAGTTTGGGCAGCTGAAGTATTAACTAATACTGAATAGTATATAGTACCAGAATACTGTGGAGTGAACTGATCTGCTATATCTTGACCATTATTTGCTACTGATACTTCATTTCCAACTTCAGAACCGTGGTATCCTAGATAGGCAATTGCAGGAGAGCCTGGAGCAGTAGTAACAAGTGCATTTACAGTTGAAGTTCCAAGAATGATCCAACCAGCTTGTCCAATTAATCCGGTTCCGGCTGCATAAGGAAAATTTTCAATCAGGGGTAAGGATTGAGTTTGAGCTTGAACTTGTGAAACTAATACACAAGCAATAAAAGCTAATAAAAGAGTAAGTTTTTTCATGGTGATAAATTTTTTAGAGAATGATTTTTATTTAAAAATTTAAGTAATTTGTGAGTCGGTGAGCAATGGCTTCACATTTCACCCGTCCTGTCGGATTTCCACCTCTCTTTAAGTGTATAAAATTTGTGCGTTGTCGTTGGGATCCCGATACTCGGGACAAGTTATGCTTATCCCAACAGTATGTATTCTTTGGATTTTTAATCCAATTTACGAAACAAAATGCATTTTGCCCTCAAAGATAAAAACTATTCTTCACATTAATAACAAATTATTTAATTTATTTTCAAAATTTTTTGCATGGATTTTTAAAACAATCACAATAATCGGTTATAAAGCATAATTCAGGATTAGTGCTGTGTGTTTTTATCGTGTAGCCGGGTTTGCAGCCCAAATGCACTTTCAATTTGAAAGATAAAAGAAAATAAACTAACCTTTTTGAACACCTTCTTATTGGTTTAAAGTTTTCTATTTAGTTTCAATACGCTCTACCATTTAGACCTCGTTGCGAACTAGGAATAGGTGTGTAGTTTTACTGAACATTGCTTTTCTGTTAGTTGTTTTAAATTACAGTATTATTTGGTACTTTTGCAGAGAAATAAAAAAAACTTCAATCACACTATGTTTACCATTTCCAAAGAATTTCAATTTTCGGCAAGTCACCAGTTATACGGTCTGGAGAAAAATCATCCTTGCGGTCGAATTCACGGTCATAATTATGTTTTGAGAGTTTTTCTGCGTGGAGAACTTAATAAAGAGGGTTTTGTGCAGGATTACAACGATTTGTCTCCAATTTCTGACTGGATTGAAAACACGCTTGAACACAGGCATTTGAATGAAGTTTTCGATTTCCAGACATCCGTTGAAAATATGAGTAAATACGTTTATGATCTTTTTAAACTTCAATTTCCATTGTTATTTGCAGTCGAGATGAGCGAAACGCCCAAAACAAGTTGTCGGTATGAAGAGTGATTCGGGGTTGGAAACGGTACTTAAAGTTGTTGAGATTTTTCATTCCATACAGGGAGAAGGTGCAAATGCAGGTAAATCAGCTGTTTTTGTTCGGTTGGCAACTTGTAATGAAAATTGTTGGTTTTGCGACACCGATTGGAGTCAGGGACACGAAATGACTGTTTCACAGATTCTTGATGAAGTTAAGAAGTTTTCCAAACCGAAAAATTATCAGAATAATCTTCTCATATGGACCGGTGGCGAACCTACTTTACAGCTTACTGACGCCATACTGGATTATTTCTCCGAATTTTATAATTGCATTGAAACCAACGGTACAAATCCGGTTCCTTCCGGAATTCAATATATTTCGTGTAGTCCGAAAGTGGATAATGAGGTCTTAAGGAGAAATTTCAAACACGTAAATGAGTTTCGTTACCCGATTCAGGTTGGCGATAGTTTGCCTGATATTGCTGAATTGCCGATGGCTGATAATTATTTTGTCAGTCCCATTTTTGGTGGAGAACCCAAAAAACGCTTTGAACAGGTTGATGAAAATATAGAATATGCCATCAATTTTGTAAAGAATAATCCTAAATGGAGGTTATCTGTTCAGGTTCACAAAATGATAAATATCCGTTAAAAACTGAGTTGTTGGGAATGGAATGGCTGTAGTTAAGTATAACGTTGAAATTATTTTTAATGACCTCTATCCCTGACCCTTTCCCCCAAGGGGAAAGGGAAAACACCTCGCAATAATGAGATGTATTTCTAAAAAAGCACAGCACAAGTCCCTCTCCTCGGGAGAGGGATTTAGGGAGAGGTCAAAATGAAAAATAATACTATTCTAAACTTGAGCCAATGGATTTTATAATTCATTAAATAACAAGGTATTAATTGTTTTACGAATGAAAACTAAACAAGAGCTGTTTAAGGATGCATTTAACTTAAGTCTTTTTACAATTTTCTATAACATTATTGAAGGTATTGTTTCAATGGTTTTGGGTTATGAAGATGAAACGCTGACTTTGTTTGGTTTTGGTGTGGATAGTTTCATTGAAGTTATTTCGGGAATTGGAATTGCCATTATGGTCATTAGAATCAAACAAAATCCCGAAAGTTCAAAAAGTAATTTCGAAATAAATGCCTTAAAAGTTACAGGCACATCCTTTTATTTATTATCCGCAGGATTAGTTGCAGGAATAATTTTAAATTTGATTCATCATCACAAACCTGAAACGACTTTTTGGGGAGTCATAATTTCAATGGTTTCCATACTTGTAATGGTTTGGCTGATGAATGCAAAAAAGAATGTGGGTAAAAAATTAAATTCCGATCCTATTATTGCTGACAGCAATTGTACAAAGGTATGTGTCTATATGTCAATAGTCTTACTTGCGTCAAGTTTAATCTATCAATTTACCGGATTTGTATATGCGGATGTAATTGGAGCAGTGGGATTAATCTACTTTTCAATTTCAGAAGGAAAAGAAGCTTTTGAAAAAGCGAAAGATAAAGAATGTGATTGTTGTTGAATTACTCTTTCCAGCGTTTCAATTCAGTGTAAAGTCGTTGAACAGGCAGTCCCATCACGTTAAAGTAAGATCCTTCAATGTGTTCAACTCCCACATAGCCAATCCATTCCTGAACTCCATAAGAACCGGCTTTATCATAAGGTTCGTAGTTTTGCAGATAGTATTCAATTTCTTCGGATGAAAGTTGTGCAAAATGAACTTCAGAAATTACATGAAATGTCTTCCGTTTATTCAAGGTGCTGAGGCAAACTCCTGTGATGACCTGATGCGTTTTACCGGAAAGTGATTTTAGCATTCGGGTTGCATCTGCTTTATTGATTGGTTTTCCAAAAACTTGCCCTGCGTGCCAGACAATGGTATCTGCAGTAATAAGCAAGGTGTTTTTTTCCATTTTATCTGCAAATGCATTTGCTTTTTTCTCTGCTAAATACATGGGAATATCGACTCCCACAAGCTGTTCCGGATAACTTTCTTCTATATCAATTGCCTGAACATCAAAGGGTATATTCAATCCTCTTAAGAGTTCCTGACGACGTGGAGATTGAGAAGCCAGAATGATATGGTATTTTTTCAGATGAGAAAGCATTTGTATAAATATAAAGGTATTTATTTTAGGATAAACAAATTAAATAAACTGATTCCAAACGTTTTAGCTTGTAAGTAATAAAACAAAAAGCTGTACAAAACACCAATAATCATAATGACTTTTAATAGAGTGGAAGCTTGATGAAAATCAACAGGTGTTTTAGTCCTGAAAATTAAATAAATCAAGGCTGCAAAAGGCAATACCAGGCCAAAAATCATATACCGGATAGTCAACGTTCCTTCAAAATGAATAAAAAACTCATTTGCCAAAAACAATCCTGCTACTGTTATTAAAATTAATCCGTACAAAAACAATTTAGTATTATTTATTCCCCATTTTATTGGCATGGTATGACATTCCATTTCCCGATCTCCTTTTTCATCTTCTATGTCCTTAATGATTTCACGAATCCAGGTACAAAAGAATGCAAAAGTTGCAAAACCGCCTATCCAGCCATAAAATTGTTGCGGTATAGGAGTTTCGAATATCAATTTACCAAATTCTTTTTGAAGAAACGCCAACTGAGTAATCCCTACCACTAAAATTGAAATTGCGGACAAAAAAGCAATGACAATATTTCCAATCATAAACTGTCGTTTGTAACTGGCTGAATAAAACCATAATAAACCCGGAACAACAATAAAAATAAAACCCAAAGTGAAACTTCTGCCAAAATAAGCCAATGCTAATCCGCATAAAATGCCTAAACCGGTTAGAATTTGATGCATGACCATTGCTGTTTGTCGACTTATTTTTCGGCCTACAATTTGTTTATCGGGATGATTGATGGCATCAATTTTCACATCGAAATAATCATTTAACACATATCCTCCGGCAGCAATTAATAAAGTTGAAGTAATTAATAAAATCAACATTCCATTGTCCAACGATGCATCAAACCCGAAAGTCTGTAAAATTGGCACAAGAACAACCTGCCGCATAACAAACTGAATACAGGCTAGAAAAATAAGATTCTGGAATCGTATGACTTTTAAATAGGAACCCATTGAATAGAAAAGTGTGCTTTGATAATTAATTTGCTTACTGTGAATATATTAGTTGTTCGGATTATGCCTTTTGTTTATGTCATAGGTTAATAACTTGTATATTTTCTTTAAATCTCTTTTTTTATTCAACATAGAAAGATGGGCAGATATCGTTTTTTTATCCATCCGCATTGCTGGTCCTGTTTGTGCATCGAATGGAGTCATTGTTTTAATTTTCTCTGCCGTTTCTAAAATCAAAGGTTGAATAATTTCAAAATCAATACCGCTGTCTTGGAGTATTTTATAAGCTGCATCATACAAATAATTGGTGAAATTACTTGCAAAAACTGCTGCCAAATGCAGGCTTTTTCTTTTTTCGGAATTAATAATATAGGTTTTTTGTGAAATTAAACCGGCTAATTCTACCAGTTTTTTTTGAACTTCCATACTGACAGCTTCAATGCAAATAGGGATATTGCTGAAATCGACCGGTTTATTGATAGAAAATGTCTGCAAAGGATAAAACACTCCGAATTTAGATGCAAATCCTTTAAAGACATTCATTGAGATACTTCCACCTGTATGAACATGTATTCCGTCAGGGATATTTATTTTTTTTAAAACACTCCGAAGTACGCTGTCTTTTAGTGCATAAATATAAATATCAGCTTTCCTGTAAATATCAGAAATATTAGAAATGTAAGAAACATTTAATTTTTTCCCTAATTTTTCGGCATGAATTATATTATTACTATAAACCTGTTTTACAGTAACATTTTTGTCTTTTAACGCTAAACCTAATTGAGTAGCTACATTACCGGAACCAATTAAAACTACTTCCATAACTTCTCGTTATTTGTTGAAATAGAAACGGTTAATGATTTTATTAGTCGGGAAAAATTATTTGCCCTTTTTAATTCCAAAAATCAGTATTCCACCGGCAAGAATAAGCAATACAGGCCAAATAAAATCTGAAATGTGCCTTGTGAGTTGAATTATTTCGGATAACCTGAAAAGTAAACCGACCACAATCAAGACAATACCTATGTTTTTATTACTATGACAAAGCAGAAAAATCACTCCCATAAAGAAAGGATAATTTTTAAAGTCGAAGATATAAGATTCAATTTCAACCGGTAGAATATGAAGTTGACGAATTAAAAACATACATCCAAAAAAGAGAAGTGTAACACCCCAGGCCAAACGGTTATCTTTTTTTGCAGTCATAAAATTGAATTATTAGGTATGAATAATAAGTCAGTTGAATTTGTCAGAATGAATTTTATCAACAGCAAGTTTATGAATCTCATGCGCTTTCTTTTCTTCGTCAGGATATCCAATTGAAATAATACAAAGAACTGCAAATTGTTCAGGTATCCCAAGTAATTGACGAACATACGATTCTGAAGTAATGTGTTTGTCTTTCTCCCGATGATAAACCTGAATCCAACAACTCCCCAATCCTAAATCCTGAGCCTGAAGTTGCATTATAATTGCAGTTATTGAAGCATCTTCTATCCAGATATCACTCTTTGTAGCATCAGCAATTACAACAATTCCTAGAGGTGATTTTGCTAAAAACTGTGATTCATGTGGTCGGCAATCTGAAAGTTTCTGAAGCATTTCTTTGTCTTGAACAACAATAAATTCCCATGGATTACTTCGCTTTGATGCAGGTGACATCAAAGCTGCATTCGTAATCTGAGCTATTTTTTCCGGTTCAATGGCTTTCGAAAGATATTTCCGAATGCTGTGTCGGGTCTTTAAAAGATCAAAGAATGAATTCATATAAATCAGAATAATTATTGTTTAATCTGTTTTTCAACAAGATAAGCAATTATACTGTTTGGTTTTAAGATATCTGCAAGTCTGTTATAGGGCAACGTAACTTCGGTTTGTCCCATGTAGTAGGGCGCAATTTCGTAAGGATTAAAGACGTAATTAATTCCTTCGTCCGTAATATAAAAATTACCGTTAGGTTTTATTGAATCTGTCCAAAAATCGGTATCCTCTAAACTTATAATGGGTTCAGTATCTTTAGAATCTTTTATTTCTTTGCTTTCTTCTACAATCCTTTTTTTGATAAGTTCTGAAAGTTCTGAAACATAATTTGGTTTAAATAAATCTTTTTCTGCAATTAACTTCCCTGTTTTTAAATCGAAATTATAATAATTGCGTGTTTCAAGTCCGTGTGCACCGCCCATATCCACATAACGTTCAATGCCATAAACATATATTTTTTTATCACTTAATAAACTAAAACCGGATATATCATATTCATTATTAAATGAATAGTTGTTTGCACTATCCTTTACATTCAATAACGGTTCATTATTTTCTTTGTATTCGGTAAAGAGTTCAGAACTAAATAAATGAACTAGTGAATCGTTTGACTGTGAAATGTATTCATCACCCAACAAATTTGAAATAAGTGTAGCACGAACTGATTTCAGAACAGTTGTATCAGCAAAAGCAACAGGAATTTCAATCTCAATATCCACAGTTAAAGTTCCTTTTAGTGTATCGGAGGTCAAATAAAATTTTTTTACCAAATCCTTTTCTTCGGTTTTAATAGTTTTATGGGAACATGAAATAAATAAAACTGAAGTTAAAGCGCAGTAAATTAATAAAATAGATTGTTTTTTCATGATGAAATTAATATGTTTATTTTTCGGAACAAATTTACAATAATTAAGCAGATAATCTCTAAATCAGTAAAAAAAATCTGATATATTATCTGGCCTTTAGAAAAGTGGACCTTTAAAACTATTAAATTTCATCAAATATTGACCTTTTTTGTTGGCAAAATTTTGGAATGTGCTTATATTTGCGATATAAACTAATTACAAAGTTAATCAAATCTATATTTGACGTGTTTCAGTCTTGAGATTTTGGCCGTTAAAGCTGATAAATTTAATTGAAAATAGTTATAAATTGAAATGACGATATTATTTATATGTCTGTTAATCGGATATTTTCGAAACAATAATCAAACAAAATAATTAATTAAAAAAAAATGAAAACAAAAAGTATTATTTTATCGCTGGCAGCGATTTTTATGTCAGTTGCATTCTTAACTGCGCAAACTACAGCTGTTAAAGCCGAAAAAGCCAAAGTAAAAACTGAAGTTAAATGCGAAAAGAAAATGGATGCAAAGGCATGTTCCAAAGATGCAAAAGCAGAAGCTTGTTCTAAAGATATGGCAGCATGTTGCAAAAAAGGAAAAACAGAAGCTTGCTCCAAAGATAAAAAAGAGTGTATGAAAGCAGGTGACAAAAAAAGCGATGCAAAAGCATGTGCAAAAACGTGTGATAAAAAAGCTGAAGTAAAGAAACCAGTTACTTAAAAGAAATGATAATCTATTTCCATTTCAAATTAAAAATAAAGCTCTTAATCCTCAGAGATTAAGAGCTTTGTTTTTTTATTATGCTATACTGCTATTGAATCAAATCAGCTTGAAAAAGAATTTGTTCCATTTCCAGTTGCATTTTCTCTGCTTCGAGGCGAGCTGCTTTGGCAAAATCTTTTTCTGATGAAGCATAAATTATCTGACGTGATGAGTTTACCAACAATCCACACGTACTGTTTAAGCCGTATTTAGCTACTTCCGCCAGACTTCCGCCTTGTGCTCCAACGCCCGGAACCAGCAAGAAATGTTCAGGAATTATAGCACGAATGTCTGTCAACATTTCGGCTTTGGTGGCACCAACCACGTACATCATATTTTCGTCAGTTCCCCAATTGAGTGAAGTTCTCAGCACTTTTTCGAATAACCGTTCGCCGGTTTCAGCGTCTTTCATAAATTGAAAATCGTAAGCACCTTTGTTGGACGTTAAAGCCAGCAATGTTACCCATTTTCCTTCGTAAGTCAGGAAAGGCGTCACCGAATCTTCGCCCATGTAAGGCGCCACTGTTACCGAATCGAAATCCATGTTGCCAAAGAAGGTGCGGGCATACATAGTCGACGTATTGCCGATGTCGCCACGTTTGGCATCGGCAATGATAAACTGATCGGGATAAGTTGAACGGATATAATCCACCGTGCGCTCCAACACTTCCCATCCTTCGAGACCGAGACTTTCGTAAAATGCCAGATTGGGTTTATATGCTACACATAAATCGGCTGTGGCATCGATAATGGCTTTATTAAATTCAAAAATCGGATCTTCCGTTTCGTCGAACAAATGTTCGGGAATTTTATTTACATCCGTATCCAATCCGACGCAAAGAAATGATTTCTTGCGTTGTATATTTTCAAAAAGTTCTTGTTTGGTCATCTCTTTATTTACTCTTTAATCATCCGCCAAAAGTCGGACAAGTTTTACAATTTGCGATTGATTGGAGTCATTTCGCGAATATCATTAAAACAAAGCATTTTTAACTAAGAAATTCTCTTACTTTTTCTTTGATAATTGATTTCACATTGTCCCACGTTATAGGTTTGATAGTTACAGGTTCTTCGCTTTCGTCAGCATCAACAAAATAGGTTAAAGCCTGTGGAATAGAAATTCCCAACATTTGGTTTGGGTATTTGGCTTTGTGACAGGCTATCATTTCTTCTAATGAATAATGTTCCAATAATTCAGCAATATCCCAAAAATCCTTTTTTTTGCCTCGACCAAGTATAGCTTGTATTTTCATTGCTATCAAGTCATTGTCGTGATAAATACGAATGTCAGAATACTTTTCTATTGGATGAATGATAGAATGAGGATAATAAACAATATCAACTTTTACGTTTTCTATCTGACAAAATATTCCCCATTTTGTGAAATTTCCACGATACACAAAACCATTTCCGAAAACCTTTTGCAAAGATTCAATGATTGGTTCATGCTCAAAGTTTTCGGTTGAGAATAAATCTAAATCAATGGATAAACGATGTCCGTATTTTAATGAAAGAGCAGTTCCACCCACCAAACTAAATTGTTTTAGTTCAGCAATTTTCATCAATGAATTTAATACGGATAAAGTCCCGGGTTCAATTGTCTGAGTTTGTAGCATCTAAATTCAGTTATTTCTTTGTCAATAATGGCTGCTGCAAAATACATGGTGTGTTCGGGTAAAAAGCGAGTATTTAATAAAGCTTCTGTTACCTTTTCGTCACCATAATACCTACGACATTGACGAATATCTTCCACATCGCCACGCTCAAAAACCCTGGCAATAACAAAATTGGCTTTTTCGTCAATATCGAGTTTATCGAAATCAACATCCCAAAATATCCGTCTCTCAAATACAGGTTTCATAATTTACAAATTTCAAACAAAGTAAGGACTTTATTTCAAAACCAACAAATCCTATTATCACATTATCTCATTGGCACATTATAATTCACTGCCCTTCAATCTTTCAGCATTCTCAGCCACTATCAATTGATCAATAACACCCTGAATATCACCACCCATAAAGGCAGACAGGTTGTAAATGGTGAAATTAATACGGTGATCTGTAATGCGCCCCTGAGGGTAATTGTAGGTACGGATTTTAGCCGAACGATCGCCGGTTGAAACCATGGTTTTACGTTTAGAACCAATTTCATCTAAGTATTTCTGATGTTCAATGGCATAAATACGTGATCGAAGCTCAATCATTGCCTTGGCTTTGTTTTTATGTTGTGATTTTTCGTCCTGGCATTGAACAGTAATTCCGGTGGGAATGTGAACCAGTCGAATGGCCGAGTAGGTGGTGTTTACAGACTGTCCACCGGCACCCGACGAACAGAAAGTATCTACACGAACATCAGATTCTTTCAAATCAATATCAAATTCTTCCGCTTCGGGAAGCACAGCCACCGTTGCTGCCGAAGTATGAACACGGCCTTGTGTTTCAGTTTGCGGTACGCGTTGCACACGGTGAACACCCGATTCGTATTTCAATGTTCCGTACACATTTTCGCCCGACACCGTAAAAATTACTTCTTTAAATCCACCCGAAGTTCCTTCGCTGGTATTGGTCACTTCCACTTTCCAGCCTTTTGTTTCACAGTATTTCTGATACAATTTGAAAAGATCACCTGCAAAAATTGCCGCTTCGTCGCCACCGGTTCCTCCACGAATTTCGACAATCGCATTTTTATTATCTTCCGGGTCGGCGGGAATCAACAGCAATTTGATGTTCTCTTCCATTTCGGGAATCTTCGGTTCAATTTCATCCATTTCCGCTTTGGCCATTTCGCGCATTTCAGGATCAGATTCGCTGTCGAGCAATTCTTTCGCTTCAGCCAAATGCGACAAAGCGGTTTTGTATTCCGCCTGAGCCTCCATGATGCGTTCCAGTTCGCGGTACTCTTTGTTGAGTTTCACATACCGCTTCATATCGCCCATCACGGCGGGGTCGGTTATCAAGGTCGAAATCTCTTCGAACTTATGTTGTAATCCTTCTAATTTTTCTATAAGTGTTTTTTCAGCCATATAGTGTGTTGAATCGTTTAATTGTTTAGTTGTTTAGTTGGCAACTGATTAATATCTACAGTTTTTTTTTCACTGAAATCTTTTCTCTTTTTTCAGCTTCATCCCGTAAATTATGCATAAACAGCTTTAATCTCCATTCCATAATGGTTTTAAAACGGTTTTGAGTAATAAATATATCAAAAAACCAACCAAACTTAACATGCGTTTCTAGTATATACCAATTACCTTTATTCTTAATTGGAATAACTGAAAATGAGTTATACATACTTCTGATAAAACCTTTAGCACTCAGCATACTAAGTTTAAAATTACTTTTTCCATTACTAAAAACCTTTGAAGAAAGTTGACTTTCAACAATAATATTAGGAATTGTGATTAATCCCGGAACTATCACATCTCCATCACATTTTAAAACATTTGTTTCTTTGTTGAAAGAAGTTGATTTAAGGTAGAACATCATCAATTCATTTTTTTCTTTTCGCAAATTCATTCCTTTCAAAGCCCAACTAAAAAGCGCATCCAAATCGTAACGCATCTGATTATCATAATCTAAAGCTGTATTATAGCTAATACTATCCGATGCTTTTACCCAAACCTGACAATATGTTACATATTCACTATTTTTATAAACAGTAGAAATTGAATCGGTTGTAGATGCAGATAATGTCGTCAGACATAATAAATTAAACAGGATAAGAAAACTTCTTTTTTTCATTTGCATGTGATTAAACCGATGAATTATCGACTTATTGAAATCAATAAAGCGGATTTAATTAATTCCGGGGTTTTGTCTTTTAAGACATTCATTTTTAAAATTCTCAGTAAACTTTTTAATTCTCCACTGAACAATGCTTCGGTATCGATTTTTAGTAATAAACAGATTGAAAAACCAGCCAAACCTTATTTTTACGTTTGTAATTAGCAATTGTTCATTGTTAATCTGTGGAATTATGGTCAAAGTGCCTAATGCATTTTTCATTAATAAACTTGAATAAATGATATTGGCGGTAACTTTTGTCACTCCGTTATAATATTTTGTTTTTGAAACAATAGCATCTACTTTTATCCCGCCGAAAGTTGTAATATTCGGAATCACAATGTCGAATATTCCGTGAGTAATATCCGTTTTCGTGTCATTTGTTGACGATTTAAACACGATTATCAGTTCATTGGATTTGTTTTGTAATCCTAAATCTTTCAACGCCCAATTAAAAAGATTTTCAGGTGAATTATGAAAATCATTTACGAGATAATCAGCTACATCATTTGCAATTTTATTTGATACCTTTAATTTTGTCTTATATTGAGTAGTAAATTCGCCATCGGTGTAAATTGTTGAAATTGAATCAGAAGTCGCATTAATTGCATGCGAAAATGATGAAAATAATATTAATAGAAAGAGTATAGTTCGTTTTTTCATCTTAATTCCCCCAAAGCGGATAGTTTTAAAATTATAAGTTAACAAAACAAATAAATCATATTTATGTTCGACGGGTAATATTGAACTTCAGGTTGAGCATTAACATTTTGTGTTTGTTTCTATAGATTCTTTTCCACCCATTTTCTCGCATTTACAAACGCTTCTACCCATGGAGTGATTTGGTCGTTTGCTCTGCGGTCAGCCGGATAATGCGCCCATTGCCAGGGGAAAATAGCCCGTTCGGGATGTGGCATCATGGCCAAATGACGACCATCAGTCGAACAAATTCCGGCTACACCATAATCCGAACCGTTTGGATTTCCCGGATAGGCTGAATAGGAGTATTTGGCAATGATATTGTATTCGTTTTCATCCTTTGGAAAATAGAATTTTCCTTCGCCGTGTGCCACCCAAACGCCCAGTTTACTGCCCGATAAGGAACCTAACATCACCGAATTGTTTTGGGGAATGGTCAAACCCAAAAAGCCAGATTCAAATTTATGCGAATCGTTGTGCAACATGCGTGGTTTTACGTCGTGTTCGAAATTTATCAAATCAAGTTCAATCATCAACTGGCAACCGTTACAAATTCCCAAACTCAGCGTATCATTTCGTTTGTAGTAATTATCCAGTGCCAGTTTGGCTTTTTCGTTAAATAAAAATCCTCCTGCCCAACCTTTGGCAGAACCGAGTACGTCTGAATTGGAAAAGCCACCGCAGAACACAATCATATTAACATCTTCCAGCGTTTCGCGTCCGGTTGCCAAATCGGTCATGTGAACATCTTTTACATCGAAACCGGCTATGTAAAGCGCATAAGCCATTTCGCGGTCACCATTGGTTCCTTTGTCGCGAATTATGGCAGCACGAACGCCACTTGGTTTGCGGTCTTGCGAAATGCCAAATTGCGAGAATTTTCCCTTGAAAGTTTTATCGAAATTGAACTCCAGCACTTGGTTTTTATAATTATTGAAACGGGCAGACGCACATATTTCTCCACTTTGTTTGCGGTCGAGCAAATACGACGAGCGGAACCAAACATCGCGCAATTCATTGATGGAGAATGTGTATGAAATGCTTTTCTTATTAATTTCCAATCGGCGTTCGGCAATTGGAGTGGCAACGCGGGCATAACCAACTCCGTTGCCTTCCAATATTTTCTCAACCGCTTTTTTATCTTTTACCTGAATCAAAACGCCCGGATTTTCGGCAAATAAGATATTCACCAAAGAAGTTTCTGCAATATCGTCCAATTTTACATTCAAGCCACCGGCCGAATTTGCAAAATTCATTTCGAGCAAAGCGGTGAACAAACCACCTTCCGAAATATCATGGCCGGCAAGAATCAAATCTTTCGCAATCAGTTCCTGAATACTGTCGAATGCAGCTTTAAAGTATTCGGCATCTTGCACGGTTGGCACGTCATCGCCCAGTTTGTTGAGTGTTTGTGCCAATACCGAACCACCGAGTTTGTAATTATCAAACGAAAAATCGATATAATATACAACCGATTTCGGATCGTTTACCAATACCGGACTAACTGTTTTCTGAACATCCGATACTTCCGCGCCGGCCGAAATAATAACTGTTCCCGGCGAGAATACTTTTTCGTCGCCGTATTTTTGAGTCATCGACAAACTGTCTTTTCCGGTTGGAATATTAATTCCCAACGAACAAGCAAAATCACTGCAAGCTTCTACAGCTTTGTAAAGACGTGCATCTTCGCCCGGATTCTTACATGGCCACATCCAATTGGCACTCAGCGAAACGCTGTCTAAACCATCAGTCAGCAGTGCCCAAACAATGTTTGTCAATGCTTCGGCAATTGCCAATACCGAGCCGGCTTCGGGATTTACCAAAGCGGCTAACGGTGCATGACCGATAGAAGTAGCAATACCTGTTTTTCCACGATAATCGAGTGCAACCACACCCAAATCGTTCAACGGCAATTGAATTTCGCCGGCACATTGCTGACGGGCAATTTTACCGGTAATCGAACGGTCAACTTTGCTTGTCAACCAATCTTTACATGCCACCGATTCAACCTGCAAAACATTTTGAATGTAAGTCAGTAAATTATCTTCGCTAACTTCTATTGGGGCATAATTCTCTTCTATTGTTTGGTCGGTAATCACCGTGCGAGGTGGTTTGCCAATCAAATATTCCAGTGGCAAGTCAATAGGAGCTGCCCCCCAACCCCCTAAAGGGGGAGTTTGATTTGCTAATTCAGTTTTTATTGTATTAAGAACATGGTCAATATTACCTATAACTTCTTCATTAGTAAATCGAATTACTTTGAAACCATATTCCTGAAATAGTTGAGTACGAAGTTCATCGTATTCTTTTATTTCAGGTTCGTTGTGGTACTTACCATCAACTTCAATTACCAAACTTTTTTGTAAACATACAAAATCTGCAATACAATCACCAATAATATGTTGTCTTCTGAATTTGTAACTGTCAAGATTCTTACTTTTAAGTTGTTCCCAAAGAAATTCTTCTGCCTGAGTAGGATTATTTCTGTGTTTAACAGCTAATTCTTTTAAACGTGAGTACATTGAAGGATAAGCTGTTTGTACTCCTGTTTTTTGTTCCCCCTTCAGGGGGTTAGGGGGCAGAAACGTCAATCTCATATCGCCGGTAGTTTCGCCCACCACGTACATTGGAGCGCGTTCGCGTTCGGCAATGCGACGTACACTTTCAATATCATCATGTTTGATAATCATACCCATACGTTCCTGACTTTCGTTACCAATAATTTCTTTGGCACTCAAAGTTGGATCACCAACAGGAAGTTTCGATATATCAATTTTTCCACCGGTACTTTCCACCAATTCCGAAAGGCAATTCAAATGACCGCCTGCACCGTGATCGTGAATGGAAACAATTGGATTTACATCCGCTTCAGCCAGCGTACGAATCACATTCGAAACGCGTTTTTGCATTTCGGGGTTGGCACGTTGAACCGCATTTAATTCTATTGCATTGTTATATTGACCGGTTTCTACCGAAGAAACTGCACCACCGCCCATTCCGATGCGGTAATTGTCACCGCCCATAACCACTACTTTTTCACCAACTTCAGGAATACCTTTCAGCGCATCGCGTCGTGTACCGAAACCAACACCACCGGCCAGCATGATTACTTTATCATAACCGTATTTTTTACCATTTTCTTCGTGCTCGAAAGTCAGCAATGAACCGCAAATCAGCGGTTGACCGAATTTATTTCCAAAATCGGAAGCTCCGTTCGAAGCTTTAATCAGAATTTGTTCGGGAGTTTGATACAGCCATTTGCGTGGAGTTGTAGCTTTTTCCCAAGAACGTTCATTTCTGTTAGCTGAACCGTTCAAGTCGGGTCTCGGATAACTGGTCATATACACGGCTGTGCCGGCAATTGGTAAACTGGCTTTTCCACCACCCAGACGGTCGCGGATTTCGCCACCGGTTCCGGTAGCGGCACCGTTGAAAGGTTCAACTGTTGTTGGGAAGTTATGTGTTTCAGCTTTTAGCGAAATGACTGATTCAATTTCTTTTGTCTGAAAAAAATCGGGTTTATCACCGCTGGCTGGAGCAAACTGTTCTATTTTTGGTCCTGCGTTGAATGCCACATTATCGGTATAAGCCGATACCAAGCGATTTGGATTTTTTTCGGAAGTTTTCCGAATCATTTTGAACAACGACATTTCTTTTTCTTCACCGTCAATAATAAATTGACCATTGAAAATTTTATGACGGCAGTGTTCGGAATTTACTTGTGAGAAACCAAAAACTTCACTGTCAGTTAGTTTTCGTCCAATTTTTTCGCTGATATCATTCAAATATTCAATTTCATCAGGACTTAATGCCAAACCTTCCTGAGCGTTGTAAGTGGCAATATCATCAATGGATAAAATTGGTTCCGGTTGTTTGTTTACCGTGAAAATATCTTGCCCCAAACCTGTATAAATTCGTTGCAACATCGGGTCATATTCCAAACCACCTTTGGCAGATGGAGTTTGCGGTACGGCTGTGTATTCTTCAATACGAATAATGCCGGAAATTCCCATATTTTGAGTGATTTCAACGGCATTCGTACTCCAGGGTGTTATCATTTCGCGGCGCGGACCGACGTAATTTCCTTCGACAGTTTGATGAATTAGCAATATCGCTTCACCAAAAAGCCATTCTAACTTTCGGACATCTTCGGCTGCAAGTGCTTGTACCAATTGCACCGCATAAATGTGTTGTGCCGGAGTTTTGAAAAATTGAATCATGATATATTTGAAGTTATAGAAATTACAGAATATACGGAAGTGTCAGATTATAAAGTAGCTACCTGTATTTCCTGTACACCTTCAATTTGAACGCAAAGATAGTCAAATTATATGTTGCTTGAAATAGCCAAAAGCCAAAAAAATCAAAGATATTTTATGTTTCCAACAGCGTTTCAAGATAATGTTTTTCTATGCCATATAATTTTTTAATTGCAGCGATATTATTTAAAATCTGCTCTTTATTTGGTTTTGCATCTGAAACTTTTTTACCAACAATCATCACGTTTTTAGGAGTGTGTTCCAACGAAATAAACTCAAAAACGTTGGTTTTATAACCATACGCTTCCAGTATCATGGCGCGTAAAGTGTCGGTAATAATTTCGGCTTGTCGCTCTTTTAAAATGCCAAATCGTGTAACGTTGCTGAGTTCGTTTGTAACATTCATTGCTTTTCTGATTTGTTTGTGGCAACAAGGTGCGCAAACAATCAAGGCTGCTTCGGATTTTATTCCACGATAAATAGCTTCGTCGGTGGCGGTATCGCAAGCATGAAGGGCAATCAAAATGTCAATGTGCTCAAGATCCGTTTTTTCAATTGTTCCTTTCACAAAAGTAAGGTTATCGAAATTCGCTTTTTTGGCAATGGCATTGCAGGTATTTACCAACTCTTCGCGAAACTCAACACCAGTCATTTTTACAGTAAGTTTCAGATTATTAGTCAAATAATCGTACAATGCAAAAGTCAAATATCCTTTTCCAGAACCCATATCGACCAAGTGATACGTTTTCGAAAGCGACAATTCAGTTAGATTCGGTGCTAAAAGTTCAATGTATTGATTAATTTGTTTATACTTATCGCTCATTTCGCGCCGAATTTCCCAAATGGCATTGGTGATTTCCAGTTCGCGTAAATAAATGTTTTCGTGCGTGTTAATCAATCGATCTTTGGGTTTATCGTGTGAGAAAGTAGAAGGTGCCACCATGGTTGGTTTGTTAGTTTTTATTTGCTGGTTTCCGTTCGGCAAAATGATAAGATTTATATTTTCTGTTTTGGTAAACATATCCCCATTATAAAAGTCGTTTTCAAGTGCATTTTCCAACAACTTTAAACCTTCTGCAATTTCAAAATTCTTCGTAATGTCCTTTGTATTATGCCGGTATATGAAGTTTAAGCAATATCCTTTTTTTAGTTCCACCGCGGTAACAATCAACTTTTTCAGGTCGGAAGTTTTATCTCTTTTACCGGCTAGCGTTAGTTTTATCAACTCTTTTTTATTGATAAAAGATTGAAGTTTGACGAAAAATATATCTGTTTGAGAATTTGAATTCATGAAATTGTTTGATTATTAAAATTAAAACAAAGGTAACAATTTTAGTCTGATTTAAAGTTCAATGATGGGTTTAAAAACGCAATGAGAATCTTACGGTAAGGAAGACTCTCATTGTAAATTATTTAATCAAACACTCAAAACGGTTAAAAACCTCTTAAATTTTCGTAATTTTATTATACGTAAAATACGAAACAGCTAGGATCGCAAAAGCAATAATTGGAAAAATGGCTGCTTTTAATGGATCACCACTGGAAATGTGGGCAATAAATGCTGAAACAAAGACAATTGTAAATCCGGAATAAGCAAATTCTTTTATTTTAATCGGAATCCAAGGTAAAATCAACGCAATTACTCCCAGAATTTTAGCAGTTCCAAGTTCAATTCTGAAATAATCAGGATAACCAAGATGGACAAAACCAACTTTAGCAGCCGGATCTGTAAAATATGCAAATGCAGCAAACAACATCATAATTGAAATAAATGCCGTGCTAATCCAGTAAATAATTTTATTTGTTTTCATGTTTTTTTTGAATTTAGTTGATAATCAAATTGTTATTTGAGAAGCGTGCTCTTTTGTGTTCACTTCTTTAGGCAGGATTACGCGGGTTATAATTCCGGCTTCGTCAATAATAAAAGTAGTGCGGAACATGCCCATATATTGTCTTCCGTACATTGATTTTTCGCCCCAGGTGCCGAAAATTTCTGATAGTTTTTTGTCGGTATCGGCAATCAGATTAAAGGGTAAGTTTTGTTTTGCAATGAATTTTTGGTGAGATGCGGCACTGTCGGCACTTACGCCAATGACTTCGTAGCCTGCTTTACGTAATTCATCATAATTGTCTCGCAGACTGCATGCCTGAGCCGTGCAACCCGGTGTGTTGTCTTTCGGGTAAAAGTACAAAACCAATTTTTTTCCGGCAAAATCTGCCAGCTTTATTTCTTTACCTTCCTGATTTACTCCTAAAATCGCCGGAACTTTGTCGCCTACTTGTAATGCCATAATATGTATTGTTTTAAAGACCCCCAACCCCCTAAAGGGGATTTCTTTGGAGGAAGATTAGTGTTTTTGTAATTCAGCAGAAATTTACTGTTTTATGTTTAACGCAATAAACACACAAGAGTTCAATTCAGGAGATAAAAAGCAACTATTTAAAACTCCCCTTTAGGGGTTGGGGGTAAAAAGTTTTCCCTGCCAGGTATCTCTTTCTTTCAACCGTTTCTCTATTTTTGCAGTAAATTCAAAGTTTTTCAGACCCCATTCCGGTGCAATCAGCAATTCTTTGGGTGATTGCGACACAAAGCGTTCTATGGCAATTTTCGGATTCAATTTTTCCAAAAAGTCAATGGCTAAATCGATATATTCGTAAGCTGTATAAAGATGAAACCATTCGGGATGTTCGGTAAATTGTTGTGCCATCTTTGTGCCTCTTATTAATTGTAACTGATGAATTTTCAGTACATTAATTGGTAATTTTGACAATAAAACGGCATGAGAAAGTATGGTTTCACGACTTTCATTCGGTAAACCGAGGATGATATGTACGCAGGTTCGGATACCATGTTTTGCCGTTTCACGAATCGCAAGTTCGGCACAGGCATAATCATGACTACGATTGATAAACTGTAACGTTTCATCGTTTGTCGATTCAATACCATATTCAATCATAACGTAGTATTTCTTAGTCAGTTCAGCAAAATAATCCAGCAATTCATTGTTCACACAATCGGGACGAGTGCCCACCACCAAACCAACCACATTCGGGAAGGAAAGGGCTTCTTCGTAAATTGCTTTCAGATTTTCAATTGAATCGTAGGTGTTGGTGTACGACTGAAAATAGGCCAGATAAAGTTGAGCCTGGTATTTGTGATGAAAAAAAACGATTCCTTCTTCCACTTGTTCACTCACACTTTTGGTCGATTTACAATATTCGGGACTGAATGTCTGATTATTACAATAAGTGCAACCGCCGGTTCCTTTGCTTCCATCGCGGTTTGGACATGTAAAACCTGCATTAATGGAAATTTTCTGAACACGTTCTGCGAATTCGGCTTTCAAAACCTGGTTATAATTGAGATAACGGATTTTCATAAAAATATATTTCGGGAACAAAGATATACATTAGGTTTTTTATTATTTTTGTAAAACAGAAAAATATTCATGTATTGGTCAAATTATCATAGTCATTGTACGTTTTGTGATGGACGAAGTTCGATGGAAGAATTTATTAAATTTGCCATTGCCAAAGGCGTGAAAAAATATGGGTTTTCATCGCATTCACCGCTTCCATTCCTCACTTTCTGGAATATGAAAATAGATGATCTTGCTGATTATCAGACTGAATTTTATCGATTGAAACAAAAATATAATTCCAATATTGAATTGTTCCTTGGACTGGAAATAGATTATATCGATAATTTTTTTGAAGTACGAAACGAATTATTTAATACGGAAAACTTTAATTATCTGATAGGTTCCATACATTATCTGGATCAATTGCCAACAGGTGATTTTTGGACAATTGATGGGGATTTTTCTAAATTCGATATAGGACTTAATCTGCTTTTCGGAGGCGATATCCGCTTAGCAGTTAAACGATTCTTTGAAGTCAGTTCATTAATGATTCAAAAAGGTGGTTTCGATATTGTCGGCCATTTTGATAAAATAGCACTGAATGCGAGTCACTATAAAGATTTTGACAGTACTGATAATGAATATAAAAATCTGATAGGTGAAACACTGCAATTGATTAAAGATAAAGCGCTTATTCTCGAAATAAATACAAAATCACTGAATGAAAAGGGATTTACTTACCCAAATCAGCAATTTTTCCCTTTAATGAAGGAGTTGCAAATTCCTATTACGGTAAACTCCGATTGCCATTATCCCACCAATATTATCGATGGATTTGAACCAACATTTAAAGTGCTGAAAGAAGCAGGATTCAATACTATGCATCAACTGGTAAGAGGCACGTGGCAAGCGGTGGAATTTAATGAAAAAGGGATGACAGGATTCTGAATTGTGCAATTTATTCTTTACGAAACGTAAACTTCTAATAAAGTCACTGCGGTTTCGGGAATCAAACCCAACTCTTCAATGCAAGCCGGAATTAACACCGTGTCACCTTTGTTGACAACGGTTTTTTCGCCGTTACATTCAATTACCATATTTCCTTCGAGGCACATATACGTTACAAACGAATCCATTGGACCATAATTGCGTGTCATTGCTGCATCAAGTCGGATCAGGTTGGTTGTAAAGTATTCGCATTCAATTAACAAAGTAATTTCATTCCATTGAGCTTTGTAGGAAGTCTTCGGTTCTTTTGAAGCCGAAAAATTAATAACATCCAACGCTTGTTCTGTATGTAATTCGCGTTGGTGACCTTGTGCGTCGGTGCGTTTGTAATCGTAAATACGGTAAGTAATGTCGCTGCTTTGTTGAATTTCGGCCACCACCACACTTTTTCCTATGGCATGAACCAGTCCTGCAGGAATAAAGAAAACATCGCCTTTTGTCACCGGCACTTTTTGCAATAAAGTTTCAACTTTATCATCTTCCAGTGCATCAAGATATTCATCGCGAGTGCAATCTTTCATGAAACCGATAATCAGTTCAGCTCCCTTGTCAGCGTCCACCACGTACCACATTTCTGTTTTTCCATACGAATTATGACGTTCAGCAGCAATTTCATCGCCCGGATGAACCTGAATGGAAAGGTTTTCGTTGGCATCAATCAGTTTAAAAAGTAAGGGGAATGACAAACCATATTCGTCGTAGAGTTTATCTCCAAGCAGATCACCCATGTAGATTTCAATCAACTCGGTCAGATTATTTCCGGCTAAAAAACCGTTAGTTACAACTGATTCATCTCCTTCGTAACCCGAAAGTTCCCAACTTTCGCCTAACTTGTCCGTTTGAGCTTCTTTTCCGAAAATGTTTTTCAGTTTATTACCGCCCCAGATTTTATCTTTCAGAATGGGTTTGAATTTTAGTGGATATAACATAAAAGTCAGTAGTTGGTAGTATGTAGTTGGTAGTATGTAGTTTAAGAAAAAAACAAAGAAAAATTAATATACTGAAAATCAGACAATTTTTATTGTTTCATGTTTCGCGTTCCGGGTTCTTTATTCTATTGTCTTTGTTCTTTTGTCTTGGTTTCCGGTTATTCTTTACTCTGCTTTTGCACGTTGAGCCAGATTCTGCTCCCAAACCCAGGCGCTACGAAGTGTTTCTTCAACAGTTTCGTTGGCAATCCAACCCAATTCATTGTTAGCATAAGAAGGATCTGCCCAAACCTTTTCTATATCTCCTTCACGACGGCCAACAAGTCTATAGGGAACTTTAACTCCCGTCACTTCTTCAAATATTTCAATTATTTCCAATACCGATAATCCGCGCCCTGTGCCAAGGTTAAAAGTTTCGACGCGTGATTTTGTTTTATGATTTAATATCCGTTGTACTGCAATTACATGCGCTTTTGCTAAATCCACCACGTGAATATAATCACGAATACATGAACCATCAGGTGTATTGTAATTACTACCAAAAACCTGCAAATGTTTTCGTAATCCGATAGCAGTTTGAGTGACAAAGGGTAATAAATTGTTTGGAACTCCGTTTGGCAATTCACCTATTTCGGCAGAGCTATGAGCTCCAATCGGATTAAAGTAACGAAGTATAATGCTCTGATAGCAAGGATTTGCATAAATTGTATCACGAATAATTTCTTCGCCAATTTGTTTTGTATTTCCGTAAGGGGAAAGAGCCGGTTTAATCGGAGCGCTTTCGGTTACCGGTAAAATATCAGGTTGTCCATAAACAGTGCATGACGACGAAAACACAAAATTATTTATTTTGTGAATTGGCATTAATTGTAATAAATTGATAAGCGACACCAAATTATTGCGATAATACAACAAAGGTTTTTCAACTGATTCACCAACGGCTTTACTGGCAGCGAAATGAATAATAGCCTCAATATCATTGTATTTCTCGAACATGCGATCCATACTCAAGTAATCAACACAATCTATATTTTCAAAAGCCGGACGAATGCCTGTAATTTTTTCAATACCATTCAATACATCAATATTTGAATTGGAAAGATTGTCAACAATTACAACCTCAAAACCAACCTTTTGCAATTCAACAACCGTGTGCGAACCGATATAACCGATACCTCCGGTTACTAAAATTTTTGCCATAAAATCTTTGCTATTTATTTAAATAATTTCTCGGGATAAATACCCTTACGAACTAATTCATTAATTTTTAAAACCACTTGTGGACGATCTTCAGCATAGGTTACACCAAACCATTTTGAAGGTGTATCAAGTACTTTGCATGTTACTTTTTCTTCGATAATCAGATTATTTACCGCCAGGGGTATGTAAAATTCCGATTTAAGTTTTTGTCCGTTTTCTTTCAGAAATTCTTTGAAAATTTCTTCAGAATAATCAAAATAATCAGGTGTAAATCCCCACATATTCATCGATACAGGGGTATTAGGAAGCAACTGAACTTCTTCTCCTTTTTCATCCAGATAATTGATTGTACCGCCTTTTTCCTCTATATGAGTCCGCTCAACCACATTCTGTAACAACTGATTCTCATCCACCACACATACTCCACGACTCACGGCACCACTTTCGGACAAAGTATTTCCAACACGGTAACCAATCATGCAATATTCATTTTTCTTTCCTTCAACTTTACGTAGAAAATCTGCCAATGTGGCAAATGATTCCTGCCCGTAAAAATCATCCGCGTTGATTACAGCAAAAGGCTCATGAATAGCATCTTTTCCCATCAAAACAGCGTGATTTGTTCCCCATGGTTTCTCACGTTCGGGGTTATAGATTGAACCCTCCGGTACTTTATTAATTTCCTGAAATACAAGATCCGTATCTATTAAATTCTTAAATTTATCTATTACCACCGTTTTAAAATCTTTTTCAAAACTTCCACGAATAACAAATACAACCTTTCCAAATCCTGCTTTGATTGCATCATAAATTGAATAATCCATGATTGTTTCACCGTTCGGACCCAAGCCATCTAATTGTTTCAAACCGCCATAACGACTACCCATTCCTGCTGCAAGTACAAATAAAGTTGGTTTCATATTATTTTTTTTAGATTAAGAGGTGCAAAGTTAACTATTTTATTTGGATTGAAGAAAACAATGGACTTTCAATTTATGAACAATTAAACCTGTAAATTTTAAAATTTTTAAAATTAATCACCTTAGCAAAATTGTTGAAAACTTATTCATTTTCCTACTGGTTCAAATGGACAAAAACCGTAACTTTGCAAAATATACATTAGGTTATGGTAAGAAAAAGACGAAGAAAAAAATCAAATAAATATATATTAATCTTTATATGCATAGGCATACTTACATTATTAAGTGTTTTAATAGTAAATAAATATAAACCGCCAAAAAAAGAAAATATACATTACATTTCCGATTGCGATCATGTCAGGTTTGCCAATGAGCCCATTGTACCCAGTAATAAATTAAAAGATCCAAATGAGCTTCAATTGATTCATGCTCAAAAAAACGGATTGAAAAAGCCTTTTACTACCGACGAAGAATTTATTTCAAGTTTGGATAGCTTGAAACGGAACTCAATTCTGGTTGAAGTTACCGAAAACCGATTCTATCAACTGAAATCATTGACACATTCACAACCCTATTTAATACCCGAAGCCATAGACCTGTTAAATGAGATCGGATATCGCTTTCAGGAAAAGCTGAAAGAGAAAAAATACAACAATTACCGCTTTCGGATTACATCGTTACTTCGGACAGAAGAAGCACAAAAAATCCTGCACCATCACAATGGAAACGCCATCGATCGGTCAACCCATGTATATGGTACTACAGTTGATATTTCGTATAAAAACTTTTATAATACCAAGACTGATACAATAGAAAGCAGCTACGAAGCTGTCCAGACACTTACAAAAGTATTGTTGGAAATGCGCCAGGAATGCAAATTATTGGCAGTTCGCGAACATCATCAATCCTGTTTTCATATAACCGTTGTCGTTTGCCGACCTGAATCAACAAAAAATTAATGTTCTTTTTTTTAGTCGAAATGAACTAAAAAATAATTTTTTGATTAACTTTGCAGCCGTTTTAAAAAAAGACAAAACATTCAATGACTTCGTAGCTCAGTTGGTAGAGCAACAGACTCTTAATCTGTGGGTCGTGGGTTCGATCCCCACCGGGGTTACTAAAAAAACTCAATCAGTTGATTTTCAACTATTGAGTTTTTTGTTTTTATAATTATACCAATTGTACGTATAAAACAGTCCAAACTGTTTTATACGTTTACTGTTGTTAATGCCGATTGTAGCGAAGCGAAAATTCCGATTTATCGGAACAAATAAATAGTACAATAAGACGAAGTCGAAATTGGACTATATAATTTGTGCAATCGGTATTAGCACAACATTCGCACAACTCCCTATTTTTTTTCACACCGATCTACTTATCGCAAGCAAAACGGTTTTTTACAAACTTCACCCGTACAGTACCGATAAATCGGCATCTTCACTTCGTTTCGATTTGTAACTGTTTTATATCGTTGAAGTTATAAACTTCTTTTGTTTCCAGTTTAATTTATCCCGATCCTTCGGGAAGTTACGACTTCGTCTAATGAACTATTCAGTGTGTGCAAACTTGGACTAAATAGGGGTTGAAATAAACCGACAGACATATAAAAGCCCGCTAAAACTTAGCGGGCTTTTTGAATGGTTGAAGAAGATAACGTATAAAATCATCATTTACATTTTCCATTTCGCTTTTATCGTAAATGTAAAGTAGAATTACTTCGTCATTCACAATCTCATAATAAAAAATTATCCGACCGCCGCCGCTTTTACCCTTGCCCTTACTCTTAATAGCTATACGTGCTTTTCGGCAATTGGCTATAATTTCATCACCAATAAAAGGGTTTTGCTCCAGTTCGTCAAGGAACAGAATATAATCGTCTTTTAGAGATTTGTATTTTTTGGATAATTTCTTGAGCGATTTTTCAAACTCGGAGGTAACTTCAAATTTCATTGGCTAATTGACGTGCCGATTTTAGTTGCGTTTTACCTAATTTTGCTTGATTTATTTCCTGAAGCCCACGTTTTATCCCGCGTACAATTTTTTCGGCTTCCTTGAACGACTCAAATCGTTTTAATTCCTGTTCGTTCATCGTTACTGTTACTGTTTTCATATAAATATTGGATAGAAATTTCTTGATTGCAAAGATAGAAAAACTTTTCTGTAGTCTAAAAACTACAATTGTAGTATATAAACAACAATAGTTGTTTGTTGAATGTTTTGATTCTAATATCTTGGTGCGCTGCACCTGAATTTTAAATAGACGATTATTAATGTTTTTAGGTGCGGAGCACCGTCAATATTTGTAGCAAATTAGCAATCCACGATATTAAAGGTGCAGCGCACCGAAATCTTATCCTTTTTTGTTCCAAGTTTGCACTCACTGAATAGTTCAAGTCTGAGTGCAACGGAGACTTGGACTGAAAATTTGGAAGTTTTCAACTTCCATGTCAGTTTACAAACTGACTTATTTCCAGCACAAGTTACGCTTTGCTAAACTTGCGCTATGCTGAGCCAAAATTACAAAAATAATTTTATTGTACAACAAAACTAATTGAAAAGACAAATCCGGCTGAACTTTAATAACGAAACTCAGTCGGATTTGGTTTATTTTTGCAAAGCGGAGCTTTGCTTTTAGCTGCGACGTAGGCAGAGCCTACGCCGAACCAGGGGGCCTAAGTATTAGCGGCAGCATTTATCTTAGTCGTTCTAAATTTGTAATATATTTTTTACAATATCTTCTTGTTCTTATGTCTCTAAGTCCCTTGTTTAATGAATATCCACCACCTAAAATAACACCAAGACCCCCAAGAATTTCTTTTACGTATTCAGGTGTAGTTGCTTGTTTGTTTTGTATTAGAATATAAGCGGCAAGTGGAATTGATGCAATTCCAATACCTTGTAACAAAATTTCGCTACTGAATTCAGAGTAAATATTATTATATCTATCAATGAAGTCTTGATGGGTATAACCTTCTCCAATTCGGTTCTGGACATTGTCAAGTTCTTCATTAAATGAAGTAATTAGGTTTCTGTTTCTATTTCTAAATTCAATCAGTCTGTCGAATGGAATATCTGCTAAATTTTTAGGAACGATCAAGTTAAATAGTCCTTTGGCAAAGTTTGTTCGTTTGACGATTGTTGGAGTTGTTGATCTTGAATAATTGGTAAAGTTGTCAAAGCGATTATTGTCAGTTATTATAGCAGCTGATTCTCTAAATGCAATCTCTTTTGCTAGATAAGTCATAAACATAAAAGCAAGTTCTTCTGGGAGTAAAATCCCGTCGTTTGTTCGTATCCCTATATTATTGTGCTCACAGTAATACAACCAATTGTCTGAAAATTTCTCATTGTAAACAAGAAAGTTCCAGTTGGAAGGTTCTCTCCAACTTCTTAAGATATTGACATGATTAAATAATGGACTCCTATCATAAGTGTTATTCAAGATTTTATCTACTTCCTCAATTGCTTGTAACGATGCTCTATATCCATCGTCATAATTAGGTGCATAAAGGGTTATTAAGTCTGTTTCATTCTCAATTCGTCTGAAATCATCGCTGATTAGGTGACGCCTATTGTATGGCACTATTGGTTTGAAATTTTCAAAATACAACAATGAAAACTTTAGCCAAATATCTGATGGTGGCTCAAATGTAGGATAGTAAATTAATGGCTCCATTTCTTTTTTATTAAATTTGGTTTGTGTCAACTGCTATTTTAATTAGTTTCATACATTCTTGGATAGAAAATCCATATATGATTTTTGAATTTTTAAATAGTTTACAAGCTAACGCTACGATTCCCCTTTTTCTTCCAAGTTTGCACTCACTGAATAGTTCAAGTCTGAGTGCAACGGAGACTTGGACTGAAAATTTGGAAGTACCGATAAATCGGCATGTACCATTTTCAACTTCCATGTCAGTTTACAAACTGACTTATTTCCAGCACAAGTTACGCTTTGCTAAACTTGCGCTATGCTGAGCTAATTCCATTTGTTTTACAGACATTCAACCTTACGACTTTATAAGCTTATTTTTTATCTTTTACACTAATTTCTTTAACGTATCTGTCAGGGTAAAGTACATAATGCTCTTTTTCGACAATAGTGCTTTTATCTAAATTGAACGATGCCGTTGCTTTTATGTCGCGGGATGAAGCTCCAATCTTCACTTCATATCTTCCTGCATCAGCCACCCATGCGCTAATACCGCTCCAATAGGAAGCCAGCGCACGTCCATCAAGCGTAAATGTCAATGTCTGGCTTTCGTTAGGTTTCAACAGATTTGTTTTTGCAAAACCTTTTAGCTCCTGGACAGGTTTTTCAATTTTGTCTTGTGGTGCACTCAGGTACAATTCAACAACCTCTTTTCCTGCAACTTTTCCGGTATTGGTAATTGTAACAGTTACTTCCATTTTGTCATTGAAAGTCGGGCTGCTCAGTTTTAAATCAGAATACTTAAAGGTTGTATAAGAAAGTCCGTAACCAAATTCGTAAGAAGGTTTCACATTGAAAGAATCATAATAACGATATCCTACATAAATGCCATCGGTATAGAATGAGATGATCGGATTTTCAGAAGGTTCTCCCGGAAAAGTAGATGAAGATGGAACATCGGCATATTTTACAGGAAATGTTTGCGCTGTTTTTCCTGATGGATTGACTTTTCCACTCAAGATTTCAGCAATTGCATTACCTCCTTCTTGTCCGGTTTGCCATGCCAAAAAGATAGCGTCAGGATAGTTCTTCCAACTTTCAGTTTCGATAGGTCCACCGATATTTAAAACGACAACCACTTTCTTTTTTGCAGCATGATAAGCGTTACATACTTTGCGAATCATATCTTGTTCGGCATCTGAAAGTACAAAATAGTCGTTTTCCTTTCTATCCCATCCTTCACCGGTAGTGCGGCCAAGCGTGATTATGGCAATGTCTGAAGTTTTTACTGATGAATTTATCAACTCATCCGAAAGATTTATTTCATTCATCCGATCGATGGCGAATTTCCGTTTTCCCCCAACACTTTTATCATTGTCAATTTTCTTACTAAGTACCGAATCAATGATATTTACATACTGATTTTTCAAAGGCACTGTTAACTTATATTTTGCATTTTCCAACCCTTCCTGCAACGAGACAGCATGATTGTAATTCACCTCTCCACTACCGGTTCCACCGGTGATAAAATGATACGATGTTTTACCAAACAAAGCCACTTCTTTCACTTTTCTGAATGGCAAGGTATTATAATCATTTTTGATTAATACCATTGCTTCTTCGGCAGCCTGAAGAGCTACCAGAGCATTTTCTTTCAGATTTGGTTTATTCGAATAATGATAATCTTTAAAACGGGGTGTTTTCATTATATATTCGAGAATGCAAGAAACGTTTTTGTCAAGTACTTTTTCATCTAAACGATCCTCTCTAACGGCTTTCAACAGCTCTTCAGCTTGCTTTTTATCACCGGGCATTATCATTTCGTTGCCGGCATACATTTGATTTACCCAGTCAGTACCACTCGTCCAATCGGTCATAACCATCCCTTTGAATCCCCATTCTCTGCGAAGGATAGTTGTCAGCAAATCATAATTTTCAGCTGTATGAAAACCATTTATGCGGTTGTATGATGACATTACAGTCCATGGACTTGACTCTTTGATGGCAATTTCGAATCCGCGCAGATAAATTTCTCTCAATGCCCGTTGGCTTATAACTTCATTTATCGAATGTCGATTTGTCTCTTGATTGTTGGCTGCAAAATGCTTAACTGAAGTTCCTACACCTTGGGATTGAACGCCTCGTACAAATGCTGCAGCCATTTTGCCGGCAACTACCGGATCTTCGGAAAAATATTCAAAATTGCGTCCATTTAATGGATTGCGTTGGATATTCATGGCCGGTGCCAACAAGACATCGCAACCATATTCCAACACCTCATTTCCCATTGCTTTACCCACATTTTCCTCTAAATCGGTATTCCATGTGGATGCCATAGCCGTAGCTGTTGGAAATGCAGTACAATAACGGGTGCCGTCTGCATTATCAGGTTTTGCGATAATACGTAATCCTGCAGGTCCATCTGCCAGTATTGTCGGGGTGATTCCCAAGCGGGCAATACTATATGTGCTTCCGGCAGCACCCGGAACAATAACAGTCGGTTTGCCTTCTTTTGGATTCTTCCATGAGTCTCTACCCATGCCCATTACAATACTTACTTTCTCTTCGAGTGTCATTGCTGCAACGACATCCTTTATTTTATCTTTTCCCAGCTGAGGAGCCGATTGTGGAAAAACCTGCCCGGCAAGCAGGCACAAAATAAGGGCTAAATCTAGTTTCTTCATACGTTATTTTTTATTTTGTAAAATTATTTATTGTCAGATTGATAAACTCTTATGTAATCAATTTTGAATTGGGCTGGAAATATACTCCTTTCTCGTCCAAGTCTGATAAATTAAATACTCTGAATAATACAAAAGTATGAGCGAAGCAGGGAATTGGACCTGCCTGCCGCAGGCAAGCTGATAATCAGTTCTGCACCGAAAAATCGGCATCTTCACTTCGTTACGATTTGTAACTGCTTTTTACAATCAGATTATGTTTTATTGGTTAATTATTAGCAAAGGTAAGAGTTTGTTTTTAATAATTAATGTTCTTTTTAAATATTTTCACCACATCCTGCAGTTTTAAGCCAAACGGTAACTTTTCATCAAGTCGGGACATGTTATGCAGGAAATAAAATCGATAATGTGCAGACCGTATATTCTATTTTCAACCGGTTCAGATAGATCGGACTTACCAATTATTAAGAGTTTTATCATGCAATGCGCGAACTTTCCAATTTCAGCAAACGTTTGCAATTAATTTTCTCATTTCTCTTTTTAAGTTAGTATGGATTTTTCATCAAAAATGAATATCATTGCATTAAATTTCTTAAAGTCTTGATTCCTGGCTCTAAAATCTAAAAATACCATGCTAAAAATTCAAAAGAAAATGAGCAATGCTTTTCTGGCGTTGCTGGGATTGCCTGCCACTGCTGTTGGTTTTGCGTTGTCCACTCAAATTGCTGCCCTGAGCTGGATTCTTTCCAATAAATATCATCTTGACATTCATGATGTGGCTTTCGTGTGGTTAGCCGGACCGATTGCAGGGATTTTCGGTCAGGTAATCGTCGGATTGTTGAGCGATAATGTGTGGTTTATGGGTGGCCGCCGTCGTCCGTTTATTATTATCGGCGGATTGGTCAGCACCATTGCTTTCCTCACGTTGCCGCACATTCGCGGAATTTCTCATATTACCGGCATTTCCGATATTATTCTCATTGCTTCGGTTATCGCGTTGTTTCTGGATTTATCCATAAACGTAACGTTCAATCCTGCTCGTTCCATTATTGCCGATTTGACTCCAGAAGGTAAAGTGCGCACTTCCGGTTATGTGTGGATGCAGATTATGTCCGGCTTTTTCGGCGTTTTTGCGTATTTTCTTTCCATGGTTTTCGGCAATGAAACCTTGCTTTATATTGCTGCCGGAATTGTATTTCTGACTGCCGTTTTCCCTGTTTTGTTTATTCAGGAAAAGAAAGAACAGGATGAGGCAAAGGTTGAGGAACAGGCAAAGTTTGGTGTTTGGCAGATTTTTAAAGAAATTTTCCCGCTTTATGGTTTTCTCGTTTTTGGTGTTTTTAGTTTGTTCTATCATTTCTTTACAGAAGCGTTGACTGTATGGCACAATCCGGTTTTGATTGCAGCTTTGGCTTATTCGGTCATTATTGGTACAATCATTATTATTCAGGGATTAAAGAAAAAATCCAATCGAAACGAGTTCCAAAAAATCATGCTGGCTCACTCCTTTACGTGGGTGGCTTTCCAGAGTATGTTTATTTTATCCGGTTTCTTTATCGAAAACCAGATTCTTCCGAATGTAAATATTTCGAGCATTACGGCGAACTGGTTTGCCGAAAAACTAACCGGTGTAACACAGACTTCGGCTTCGTCAGTCGGTAATATTGTTTCGCTCGGCTTCTTTATCCTTAACCTGATTGGCGCTATTTTCCCCTTGATTTTACAGTCAGTTGCCAAGAAAATCGGTCGTGTAAAAACGTATATTGCAGCGCTGACTTTTTCGGCTGTTGGTTATTTTTATATTGCTTATTTCAGTCATGTGGAAATCGATTTTTATATCGGCATGTTCCTTGTCGGAATAGGTTGGTCGGCTGTGATTTCCATCGTGTTTGCCATTATGAGCGAACGTGTGAATCCTGCCAAGATGGGCTTATATATGGGCGTCTTTAATCTGGCAGTAGTTCTTCCGCAAATGATGAGCAACGGTGTGGCAAATGTGATTAAAGCTACCGGAAATCACCAGTTGTTGTACATTTTCTGCGGATTGTTGGTTTCAACTTCGGTTATTTTCTGGATGTTTGTAAAAGAACCCGAATCATCGAACACAAAACAAAATATTCCATCGGGAGGACATTAAAGAATTTGCAATTTAATCATTTACAATTTACAATTTACTTGTATCTTTGCGGAAAATAAAAGCCGCAGAGTTTCACAAGCATTTTTTTGAGAACCGCGGAGTTAACTCTCAGCGGTTCTCTGCGTTTTACCGCTACGTCTAAAAACTGAAAATGAAAAATATTTCTCTCATAACACTTTTTATCTGTCTTTCCCTTTCGTGTACTCCTAAAAGCACAAAAACTGAAAATACACAGACTTCTGATTCGCTAAAACTCAACTATGCAGAAGGTTTTGCTATCAAATATTTTTCCGGTTATAAAGAAGTGATTGTTTACAGCCCGTGGGTAAAAGGCTCGGTTTATGCCCGATATTATCTGGTAAAAGATACCAAAATCCAAACGCCAACCGATGGAACAAAAATCAAGATTCCGCTTCAAACAATTGCTGCCACATCGGTTACACATTTCGAATTCCTGAGTTTGTTGGGGGAAATAAATACTGTTATAGGAGTTTGTTCTCCTAAAATTATTTACAATCAGGAAATCAACAAAAGACTGGGAGAGGGCAAGATTGCCGATTTGGGTGACGCGTTCAGTATGAATGTGGAAAAGACTTTGCAGTTAAAGCCGGGAGCGGTGATGATGAGCGGTTATAATCAAAACGATCCGTATGCACAACGTGTTTCACAAGCCGGAATTCCGGTGGTATTCAATAACGAATGGATGGAAACCTCGCTGCTGGCACGAGCGGAATGGATAAAGTTTGTGGCTGTATTTTACGATAAGGAAAAACTGGCCGACAGCATTTTTACGGCTGTGGATAAGAGTTACAATGAGATAAAAACCAGGACTGCTGCCGTAAAAACCAAACCCAACATCATGGCAGGTTCCAATTTTCGTGGTACTTGGTATATGCCAGCCGGACGAAGTTTCATGGGGAAACTCTTTGCCGATGCCGGAGCTAATTATTATTTTGCAAACGATACTACAGCCGGAAGCCTGCCGTTGAACGTGGAAACGGTACTGAAAAACTTTTCCGAAACCGATATATGGCTTAATTGTAATTTTAATTCGATAACCGATTTAGTAAAAGCCGACTCGAAACACGCACTTTTCCGTCCGGTAAAGTTGCATCAGGTTTATAATTTCAATAAACGCCTGTTGCCTTCCACTGCCAACGATTTCTGGGAAAGTGCCGTGGCACGACCCGATTTGTTGCTTTCTGACGTGATTGCCATTTTGCATTCCGAATTGTTGCCGGGATATAAATTGGTTTATGCGGAAAAATTGAAATAATTAACCATACAAATTAAAATTATTGAAGAATCGTAATCTCATATTATTCCTCACCCTTTCGCTTCTGATGTTGGGTCTTTTCCTGGCCGATTTGGCTTGGGGAAGTATACCTATTTCGTTGCGTGAGATTGTATCGGTGTTTTTTGGAAAAGGAACGGAGGGAATTAATTCGGAGATTTTGCTGAACTTCCGCTTACCAAAAGCTATTACAGCTATTTTGGCCGGAGCATCCTTATCGGTGGCAGGGTTGATGATGCAAACGCTTTTTCGCAATTCATTGGCCGATCCGTATATTCTGGGAGTCAGTTCGGGTGCCAGTCTGGGTGTGGCATTGGTCATGATGGCAGCTTCGGTATTGCCGGTAGCATTTGTCAGCAGTGGTTGGGCATTGATTGTTGCGGCTATTATTGGTGCATCGGTGGTTTTGGTTTTGGTGGTGGGAGTTTCATTTAAAGTGCACAATGCCGTGTCGTTGTTGATTGTGGGATTGATGTTCGGAACCATTGCCGGATCATTGGTGAGTGTATTGCAGAATTTTAGTAATCCGGATGCGATCAAACTTTTCGTTATGTGGACTTTCGGGAGTCTGAGTGCAGTAACCTGGAATTATATGCAGGTGCTGTTGCCCGTGGTTTTGATTGGAATAGGCATTGCTTTTTTCCTGCAAAAACGGCTAGACGGATTGTTGCTGGGTGAAAATTATGCACGTGGTTTGGGCATTTCCATACAACAAACACGATTTTTAATCGTCATTGCCACAGGATTATTAGCTGGCGGAATTACGGCATTTACCGGTCCCATTGCATTTGTAGGTGTAGCCGTTCCGCATATTGCACGTGGACTTTTCCGAACATCAAGTCATAAAATACTGATGCCGGCAACTATACTTTGCGGAGCATCGCTGATTTTGGTTTGTGATATTATCTCACAAATACCGACATATACTTTGCCGATAAACACGATTAGTGCTTTGTTTGGTGCACCTATTATTATTTGGATAATATTAAAGAAAAGATAAAGCCCCCAACCCCTAAAGGGGAGTAAGATGGGGAATGTATTGCAAAAGATTAACAAGACGAAACTATTTTAAGTTCCCCTTTAGGGGTTAGGGGCCTATGTCAATTCTAACCACATGCCATCTTTCTATCGGCTATTCCAAAAAAAGGAAAACCGATGTTATCCAATCCGAACTGAATTTGCAGTTGAGGGCAGGTGAATTGGTTTGTCTGATTGGTCCGAATGGTAGCGGAAAATCGACTTTGTTGCGTACGCTTACCGGTTTACAAAAGCCTTTATCCGGTAAAACGTCTATTGATGGAAAGGAAATTTCGAAACTCAAACAACTTGAAAAGGCATTGCTGATAGCATTGGTTTTGACTGAACGAGTGGATATTGAAAATGCCACGGTTTATAATCTTGTTTCGTTGGGTCGTCATCCGCACAGTAATTGGTGGGGAAATATAACTGAGAAAGAAGACTTGATTATCCGTGAAGCCATTGAAATGGTTCATTTGGAGCACAAAATACATCAGAATATCAATGAACTTTCGGATGGTGAACGCCAACGAGCCATGATTGCCAAAGCATTGGCGCAGAATACGCCCATTATTATGCTCGATGAACCGACTGCCCATCTTGATTTACCCAACCGGGTAGAAATTATGCTTTTGCTACATAAATTGGCTCATAAAACCGATAAAGCCATTCTCCTTTCCACACACGAACTGGATATAGCTTTGCAAGCTGCTGACCGCATTTGGCTTATCAGTTCTGAAAAGGGGGTGGAATGTGGCGTACCTGAAGATTTAGTGTTTAATGGCAATTTCAATCGGGCTTTCGAAAGTAAATCGTATGTTTTTAACGCTGCAAACGGTAATTTTTCTATGAATTATCCAATGTCGAGAGACGTTTGGGTAACAGGCGATAAAACCCGTATGTATTGGACGCTTAGGGCATTGGCACGTGCAGGATACAAGGTGGTTGAAGATGCACAATTCCGCATTTTGGTTACCGAAAACGGATGGATTTTGAATGAAAAAAATATTTCTACTGTGGAACAATTGTTGGTTGAATTGAGTCATCAATACGTTGAATCCGGTAATTATGAATTATGAATTTTTAATTATGAATTATCTTTATTGTATTTTTGTCAGAAATTCATATATCAAGTAAAATAAACAGCTTTAATTTCCGTTAAAATAGGGTTGTAAATCCATTTCCATCAGAATCGACACACTCATTGCATGAAGAAGAGCTTAATTTTTATTCTTTGTATTTTACTTTTTAAGGTGGGCTTGTCGGCACAAACCAAAGTGCGTGTTTATGGATATGTGATAGATACCAACAATCGCGGAATTGAACTTGCCAATGTGTTTTTTGATAAAACTTCAGTTGGCACAACCACCAATCAAAATGGGTATTATGAACTGACAATAAATATTAAAGATTCAGCTACTATTGTTTATTCCATGTTGGGATATCAAACTATCAAACATACCATTCATCCTCATCAACAAGTCATTCAAATCTCTGTCGAACTTCAAACTTTGTCAAAACAAATGGGTGAAGTAAATGTCGTTGGGCAACGTCGTCAAACTTCCACGCTCGACATGCTCGATCCGGCAAAACTTAAAGTAATGCCCAACGCAGCAGGAGGAATTGAATCGCTTTTAATCACTTTTGCAGGAGTTAGTTCAAGCAACGAGCTCAGCTCGCAATATAATGTGCGTGGTGGAAACTTTGATGAAAATGCCGTGTATGTAAATGGATTGGAAGTGTATCGGCCTTTGCTTATCAGAGCCGGTCAGCAAGAAGGATTGAGTTTTATCAACCCCGATATGGTTCAGAATGTGGGTTTCTCGTCCGGTGGTTATGATGCCAAATATGGTGATAAAATGTCATCGGTACTCGATATTCAGTATAAAAAACCGACCGAATTTGAAGCTTCGGCATCGTTAAGTTTGCTGGGTGCTTCCGCCTTTATAGGTACTTCCAATAAAAAATTCACACAAATGCATGGAATCCGGTATAAAACTAACGGTTACTTGCTTGGAACGCTTGACACAAAAGGAGAATACAATCCTTCGTTTGTTGATTATCAAACATATCTGACCTATCAATTTAATCCGAAATGGGAATTGACATTTTTAGGCAATTTTTCGCAAAACAGCTATCGTTTTAAACCCGATTCCAGTTCCATATCTTTTGGAACTTATAGCACTCCCAGAAATCTGATAATTTATTATGAAGGAGAAGAAAAGGATTTATTTCGAACATCATTTGGTGCATTTACGCTTAATTATAAACCAATAAAAGGCATGAAACTGAGTTTGCTGGCTTCTGCTTTTTACACCAACGAAAATGAAACTTACGATATTTTGGGTGAGTATATTTTAAGTGAAGTAAAACTGGATTTGAATACCGAAAACAAAACCGGCGCATCGCTTGGAGTTGGAAAATACCAGCAACATGCCAGAAACCGATTGAATGCTTCAGTAAGTAATATTGCTCATTTAGGTGAGTTTGATACAGGAAATCATAAAATGAAATGGGGTATCAATATACAAAATGAAATTATTTCCGACAAAATAAATGAATGGGAATGGCGCGATTCGGTTGGATACTCTCTTCCTTTCAGTGATACTCAAGTGAATTTATTCTATAACATGAAAGCTTCTTCGGTATTGTCCACATGGCGATCGACTGCTTTTTTTCAGGATGCCTATAAGTTGAATTCAGAACTTGGAACGTTTTCCTTTACCGGTGGTTTACGAGCAAATTATTGGACATTTAATAAAGAATTATTGGTAAGTCCACGTTTTTCAGTTTCACTATTACCGCGTTGGAAAAAGGATTTTAGTTTTCGTTTTGCAACAGGAGTTTATTATCAGGCTCCCTTTTACAAAGAAATCAGGGATACCATTACTGATGGATTAGGTAATGTAAATATTCAACTTAACCCGAACATAAAAGCTCCCCGTTCCTTGCACTTTGTGCTAGGTGGCGATCATTATTTCCGGGCCTGGGGACGACCGTTTAAATTTACAACCGAAGCCTATTTAAAACTTGCCGACCGGGTAATTTCTTATACAGTGGATAATGTTCAAATACGATATTCGGGTAATAATGATGCCAAAGCATATATGGCAGGAGCTGATTTTAAACTTTTTGGCGAATTAGTTCCCGGAGCCGATTCATGGATAAATCTTTCGCTTATGAATGCGAAAGAGGATATTGCCGGAGATTCATATATAAGTCATACGTTCGATGCTAATGGAAAAATTCTGACTTCCACAACGGTTTATCCCGGTTGGGTTTCTATGCCAAGTGAACAACGCTACACTTTTTCCATGTTGTTTCAGGACTATTTGCCAAACAATCCCAAATATAAAATGCAATTAAAATTTATATGGTCGGATGGTTTGCCTATTGCAGCACCTTTTAATTCACCTTATGCTGCTGCATTTAGAGATAAAGCAAATCGTGCACCGGCTTATCGTCGGGTGGATATTGGTGCATCCCGTGTATTGGTAAGCGGCACGGATAAAGTAATGGAAAAATTGTGGCTGAAACATGTGAAAAATATATGGCTAAATGTGGAAGTCTTCAATTTGCTGGACTTTCATAATGTAAATTCCTATTATTGGGTTACTGATATATACGGTCAACAAATGGCAACGCCAAATTATCTTACCGGTCGTCAGTTTAATCTCAAGATTATGGTGGATTTGAAGTAAGTCGGTAGTTATTAGTTGGTAGTTATTAGTCGGTAGTTAATAGTTAGTAGAATAGTGTTGATGCCTGAATAACGTTGACCGTTTTGTTACTTATTTTTTCTTTTAAATTTCAACTACTTACTACCGACTACCGACTACCAACTACTTACTCTTAAAAAAAAATCCTTTTTTTCTTGGGTAATTTTCACTAATTTTGCGGCTTATATTAATTACGTAAGTTTCAGTCGTTCGCACAATGTAAAGAAATGCATTGCCCTGTCACTGATAACTGTCAACTGATAACTGAAAATATGCCACACACATCACAACGGGGGCAGGCAATGCCCGAATCGCCAATTCGTAAATTAGTACCGTTGGCTGATAAAGCCAAAGCACGCGGTATTAAAGTGTATCATCTCAATATCGGACAACCCGATTTGAAAACACCTCAAGTCGCGTTGGATGCCATTCGGAATATTGACCGTACTGTGTTGGAATACAGTCCAAGCGACGGTATTAAAAGTTTGAAAACCAAACTTGCAGCCTATTATCATACGTTCAATATTGACGTTACTGAAGATGATATAATCGTTACTACCGGAGGTTCGGAAGCAGTGAATTTTGCATTTATGAGTTGTCTCGATCCGGGTGATGAAATTATCGTACCTGAGCCGGCTTATGCCAATTATACAGCCTTTGCAATAGCCGCAGGAGCAGTTGTCCGTCCGGTTGTTTCCACCATCGAAGAAGGTTTTTCATTACCACATGTTGATAAATTTGAAGAACTTATTACATCCAAAACCAAAGGAATTCTGATTTGCAACCCAAATAATCCAACCGGTTACCTCTATACGCGTTCGGAGATGAATAAAATTCGTGATTTGGTGAAGAAGTACGATTTGTATCTTTTTTCCGACGAAGTGTATCGTGAATTTTGCTATACCGGGGCTCCTTATATTTCTGCTTTTCATTTGGATGGAATTGAAGAAAATGTAATTTTAATTGATTCTGTTTCAAAACGCTACAGTATGACCGGTGTTCGCATTGGTGCTATAGTAACCAAAAATAAAGAAGTTCGCAAAAATGTGATAAAATTCTGTCAGGCACGTTTGAGTCCCCCGTTATTAGGGCAAATTGCGGCTGAAGCTGCCATGAACACGCCGGCTGAATACATGCTTGAAATGTATAACGAATATGT
>JADGPS010000113.1 GCA_017882285.1 Paludibacter sp.
CTATAAAGGTAGTGATTTCCAATGACTTATACAAATAATATCGGGGTTATTTTCTTGATATTCAAATAATTAACATTAAGTTTAACGAAGTATTGTTATTAGCATATTATCTTATTGTCACATTTCTTTTTCCATTTTCCAATTCTTCAATATCCACATTCACGACAGTGTCGGGTAGGATAGGGGCAATGTTTTCAGACCACTCAATAAAACAAAGATTCCCACTGTATAGATATTCTTCAGCTCCGAGGTCAAGTGCTTCCTGAATTTTATTTATCCGGTAGCAATCGAAATGATAAATAATCCGGCCATCGGCAGCTTCGTATTCATTAACTATCGAGAAGGTGGGAGAGTTAACAGTTTCCTGCACACCCATCGTTTCACAAATGGCTTTGATAAATGTTGTTTTGCCTGCACCCATTTTTCCGTTAAATGCAAAAACAGTCCGGTCGCCAATCTGATCGATAAATTTCAGAGCTGATTCGTTAATGGTGTCGAGCGACTCAATTTCAATAATCATTTTATTTAAGATCTAAATTTGTACAAATATAATCGTTTTTCCGTACGCTATTTCTCATACTATCTATAGCTGGGTCAAATAAAATATTCAATTCTCAGGGCTTCAAATCACAATTAAAATAGTTGTAAACAATTGATCCTCTGTTAGTTCCTGCCATATCTGTTAGTTCCTTCAAATCAGCGCTTTTAATTCGTTTTACGCTCTTGAAATGCTTGATTAAGTCATTTTTGGTTTTTTCGCCGATTCCGGGAATCGTATCGAGCTCCGAAGCGGTCTGACTCTTGCTTCGCTTGTCGCGATGGAAGGCAATGGCAAAACGGTGAACTTCATCCTGCATCGATGCCAGCAATTTGAAAAGTTGATCAATTGGTTTCATCCCAATCGCTTTGGGTGGAAAACCAAAAAGTAATTCACGGGTATGATGCTTGCTGTCTTTGGCAAGTCCGGCTATAGGTATGTTAATCTTGAGTTCGTCTTCTATCACCTGGCGGATCACTTCCATTTGTCCGATGCCACCATCGGCAATGATTAAATCGGGCAGAGGTATTTTTTCTTCGAGCATTCGGGTGTAACGTCGGCGAACGACTTCTTTCATCGAAGCATAATCATCCGGACCAACCACTGTTTTGATGGTGTACTTTCGGTAATCTTTTTTCGAGGGTCTTGCTTTCTTGAACACCACACAGGCTGCTACTGCATCGGTACCGGAGATATTCGAGTTATCAAAACATTCTATGGTCATAGGCGGTTTTTCCATATGCAACACTTCCTGTATGCTTTTCAATAACTGTATAGCCCGTTGGTCGGGGTTGAGTTTTTCGGCTTGTTTCAACTTATCCAGCTTATACTGACGAACATTTTGCATGGATAATTCAAGCAACTTCTTTCGGTCGCCTCGCTGTGGAATAATCACCATTGCATCTTTAAACTGATAATTTATTTCGAACGGAACAACGATTTCTTTTGAATTGCTTTGCAATCTTTCGCGTAATTCCACAATAGCCAATGCCAGAATCTCAGTCTTATCTTCATCAATCCGTTTGCGGTATTCTATGGTATATCCCTGAATAATGGATCCTTTTGATATGCGCAAGATATTGACAAATGCTGCATTTTCATTTTCATCATAAGCAAATACGTCTGTATTTTCCAAAACAGTATTGGCAATAATCGATTTCGATTTGTAATTTTCAATTAGATCGTATTTCAGTTTAATCTGATGTGCTTCCTCAAATTTGTATTCCGCTGCCAGTTGTTTCATCTGCTCCAACAGTACTTTGCTAATTTCATTGGCATCGCCCTGTATAATCTGACGGATCTGTTCTATATTTTTATTGTAATCAATGGCGGTTTCTTTTGCTTCGCAAGGCCCGTTACATTTATGTATATGGTATTGCAGGCAAACTTTGAATTTATTGGCCAAGATATTTTCTTTTGTCAGGAGTAGTTTGCAAGTACGGATCGGGAACAATTCGTGAATAATATCCAGCAGGGAATTGATTGTATAATTGGAACTATACGGACCAAAATACTGTCCACCGTTTTTATAGATATTCCTGGTCTTGAAAATACGCGGAAAAGGTTCGTTGGTAATGCAAATGCTCGGGTAGGTTTTACCATCTTTCAATAATACATTGTAGCGGGGTTGGTATTCTTTTATTAAATTATTTTCTAAAAGCAGTGCATCCTCTTCGGTTTCTACAACAATATACTTTAGCGACGCAATGTTTTTTACCAACACATTCGTCTTCCCCGAATCATGAATTTTATTGAAGTAGGAAGTAGCCCGTTTCTTTAAATTCTTGGCTTTCCCTACATAAATAATCTCATCATTGGCATTAAAATACTGGTATACTCCCGGTTTGTCCGGCAGTGCATTTACCTGTCCTTTTAATGTGTTGGATGTTTTCATGACCCCTAACCCCTAAAGGGGGATTTGTAGTTAGTTATTTTGTTTTGTTCCATGTGGAACAAATGTATCTGTTGTTGTGCCTTGTTCCACGTGGAACATTCTTGTTCCCCTTTAGGGGTTAGGGGTCATTCATCTCCCCATCATTACCAATAATATATTCACATCGCTTGGTGAAATGCCCGGAATGCGGCTTGCTTGCCCTATTGTTTCAGGGTCTATCTTGTTTAGCTTTTGGCGTGCTTCAGTCGATAATGATTGAATACTGCTGTAATCAATCCGCCCACGAATGTTGATATGTTCCAGTCGTTGAAGCTTTTCGGCAATCAGTTTTTCGCGTTCTATATAGCCTTCGTATTTCAGCAGCACTTCAGTAGCTTCTACTATTTCTTCTTTGCGGCTGCCTATTTCATCAATTTTTTCTTGAAGTGCAGGTAAAGCCTCAGCTAACATTTCAATCCCCAATTGTGGTCGAAGTACTAAATCGCTCAGTTTACAACCGTGCTTTAATTCTGATGAATTGTTCTCAGCCAGAAAACTATTTATATCATTCGGTTTAACGGACGAGCTTTTCAGAAAATCAGTCAGTACAGCTTGCTTTTCTTTTTTTATTTGCAACTGGTCAAATCGGTTTTTGGTAGTCAAACCAATAGAGTAACCTTTTTCAGTCAGGCGCATATCTGCATCATCTTGTCGAAGCAACAACCTATATTCAGCCCGGGAAGTAAACATGCGGTAAGGTTCGTCAACACCTTTCGTAACTAAATCGTCGATAAGAACTCCAATGTATGCTTCATCACGACCCAGTGTAAATTCATCGCCACCGTGGCAATTGATATGTGCATTGATGCCGGCAATCAGCCCTTGTCCGCCTGCTTCTTCATAACCTGTCGTTCCATTTACTTGTCCGGCAAAGAATAGATTTTTGATGCGTTTTGTTTCCAAGCTGTGTTTTAATTGAGTAGGGTCAAAGAAGTCATATTCAATAGCGTAGCCGGGACGGAAAAGCTGAGCATTTTCCAGTCCTTCTATTGTATGAATGGCAGCAATCTGAACCTGTAACGGCAACGAAGACGAAAAACCATTCAAATAATACTCTTGCGAATCAACTCCTTCAGGTTCCAGGAAAAGTTGGTGTGAAAGTTTATCGGCAAAGGTAACTATTTTCGTTTCAATACTCGGACAATAACGAGGCCCAATACTTTGAATTTGCCCGTTAAACAGGGGAGAATCGCCAAGTCCTTTACGTATTTCAGCGTGAGTGGTTTCATTGGTATTGGTAATCCAACAACTCATTTGCTTTAACTGACGTATTGACTCTTCCAGAAAAGAGAATTTATGAAAGTCGGTTTCTCCTTTTTGTTCGGACATTTTGTCAAAATCAATGCTTCTACCATCAATACGGCAAGGTGTGCCTGTTTTCATTCTATCGCTGATGAAACCGACAGATTTCAATTGTTCGGTAATTCCGAATGAAGCCGGTTCCGAGATGCGTCCGCCTATGAGTTGTGTTTTACCGAAATGCATCAGTCCGCTCAGGAAAGTTCCCGCGGTGAGGACGACAGATTTTGCTTTCATCTCTATGCCCAGTGCTGTGATGACTCCCGTAACGGCTCCATTGTTAAAAGTCAGTTGGGTGACGGTATCCTGCAAAATAAAGAGATTGGGTGTGGAGGTAATGGTTTTGATCCATTCCTGTATAAACTTTTGCCTGTCGCTTTGGGAGCGGGGACTCCACATGGCCGGCCCCTTGGAGCGGTTCAGCATGCGGAACTGAATGGCGGTGCGGTCGGTAATGATACCCATTTGCCCGCCGAGTGCATCAATCTCACGCACAATTTGTCCTTTGGCGATTCCACCCACGGCAGGGTTGCAACTCATCTGACCGATTTTATTCATATCCATGGTGATGAGCAATGTTTTGGAACCCATATTGGCAGCAGCACAAGCAGCTTCGTTGCCTGCATGACCTGCACCAATGACGATTATGTCGTATTTAAAATCCATCTTTTTTATTTTCAATTTATAGAGTTGCGGTTTCCGCTTTGGAAAACCGAACCTAAATAACACACACCTTTAAACTAATGTTTTGGACTGCAAAGTTATAAAATTGTAAGGAATTAATGGTTAAGTCATTTGAAGTTTTGGCTATTATAAACAATACGTATTATAATCAACCTGCATTAGTTCGTAATTTGATTATCAGAACATCGAAATGTGTGAAAATTACAAGTTTTTTAAAGAAATGTGTAATATGTATCTATAAAAGTAGGGTCACCTTTGTAGAGTGAAATAATTTCACATCTGTCCCCGCAGTTGTGGGAATCCAAAATTAAATATAATGACTAAAAAGAGAAACTTTATTTCTGTATTTACAATGCTTTTTGTTGGTATGATTCTGATTTTCAGTGGAAGTTGTAAATCGGATCCAATTGCACCTAATACTACAACGTATAGCCTCAAGGTAAAAGATGTACTCGGCATACTGGGTACAGCTACTTTTACCCAAACAAGCAGTACGGTAACTACCATTGATATTATGATCACGGGTGCTACAGTAGGAACTCATCCCGCACAATTATGTCGTAATTCGGTAGTTGAAGGTGGTATAGTTGTTTTAATTCTTAATCCGGTTGATGCCAGTGGAAAAAGTTCCACGACGATAACCAATATGACTTATAATGAGTTGATTGCTTACGACGGCTTTATCAAAGTGATGAAAAGTGAAAACGAAGCAGATGTTATTCTGGCTCAGGGTGATATAGGTGGAAATGTAATAACCACCACCAATAAATCGTTTACCATGTCAATGATCGATGTTTACGGCGTGTCAGGCACTGCATTGTTTGAAAAGAGATTGAATGGAAATACGCTGTTAACCATTACTTTAATCGGTGTTTTGGTTGGTGATACCTATCCAGCCTCCATTAATTTGGGGTCAATTGCATCGATAGGTGGAGGTCCGGTTGTAAAAACGCTGGTTAGTGTGAATGGAACCACCGGTAAAAGCTATACCAATATCCGTACGTTGAATAGTGGTATTGCCATTACGTACGATAACTGGTTAGTTTATGATGGGTATATTAATATTTATCAATCCACTGTATTATCAGATGTAATTATCTGTCATGGAAATATAGGATCCAACTAAAAAGAGATTATACAATCGATCGTATTTGATTAAATTCAACATCTATTAAAAAAGGAGTCTGTCCGGCATTAGTCGAATGGACTCTTTTCGTTTAATGAAGTAAAATAAGGGTAGGGTTGTGTGGGTGGATGGGATTTCTACTAAGGGGAAAAAGCTTTTTATAAACGTAGAGTTTTTTTATCGGTAAAACCGATGGACCAACTGCCCCCTCGTTACAAACCTACTCTTTATACACATCTTTTTAGCGAAAAAGATTGGACATAAAAACATCTATTTTGAAGGCTAAGATGCTAATTCGCTAAGCTGCCAAGAAAGAAA
>JADGPS010000023.1 GCA_017882285.1 Paludibacter sp.
GCCATCCGATCGATCCAATATAATAGTCTCATGATTATTAACTAAGGTTTTCCCAAATACAAAATTGTGCTTTTCATTTTGGTAACAAACTAATCCTGCCAAATCCTGACCAGAATCGGGTTGAAAATTGAGTTCGGTTGTTATTTCAAAATTTGTATGTTGCTGACGGCGACCCAGAAAGGCCGGCTGACAAACTTCATAAATACTTTTGGGCAATGCTTGCAATACCAGTTCACCGTTTTTTAAATCGTACCATTCTGAGTGCGGAGTGCGTATCATAAGCCATTTCATATCTAATGTATTGCTTTCGAAGTCGTCCCGTTCAATCAGATTTCCTGTAAAGAGAGTCGGTTTATTTTCCAGTTTCTTCTTTTTTACAAGTATGGGCATAGCTTCGCCATGGGGTAAAATAACCGGAACATCATTTTTCCAGATAACCGGAAGCAAAAACGTTTCGCGGCCGGTATTGTAATAATTACCTTCGTATGGACGACATCCTAAAAATACTGCCCAGGTGTTTCCATCCAAGTCATCAACAATATCGGCATGACCAACACTTGTAATTTTATTAGGACGGTTTTCGGGCATGTCGCGTTGAGTCAGAATCGGATTTTCGGCGTATGGAATATAGGGGCCAAAAACATTATCGCTCAATAAAGCTACTTGCGAGTGGTTGACCGAAGTTCCACCTTCGGCATCAATCAACAAATATTTGCCGTTTCGTTTATACAAATGCGGTCCTTCAATCCAAATTGGATTTTTAGATGGATCAACTCCGGCATCGAGTATTACAATGCTGGTCCCAAATGTTTTATCAGTGTTCACATCAAATTCATGAATCCAAATGGCACGATGTCCATCATACCGGGGCGTTCCTTTCGGAGCATCATTATTTACAATATAAGCTTTCTCATTATCGTCGAAAAAAAGAGAAGGATCAATTCCTCCCACTTTAGGTAATGGTATGGGGTCAGACCATCCTTTTTCCGGATCTTTGGTTTTAACTATAAAATTCCCGATGCCATCCACACAGGTTGTTATCAGGTAAAAAGTGTCGTTATATTTATTGTATTGAATGGCAGGAGCATAAATGCCTCCTGAAATGCGGATTCCATCTAATTTTAGCTGTGAAGGACGGTCAAGTACATGCCCGATTTGAGTCCAGTGTACCAAATCTTTACTCGTAAAAATGGGAATGCCCGGGAAAAAAGAAAAACTGGAATTGACTAAATAAAAGGTATCGCCTTTCCTGCAAATGCTCGGGTCGGGATAAAATCCTGCAAGAATGGGATTTTGATATTCCTTTTTAGGATTCCTTTTTTGCATAAAGAGACTGTCTTTCCCCACGTACTGGAAGTAACTGAAATGTGCAGTGGGTTGCCCATTGACACTAAAAAGAAATTCTGTAAACAGGGCGGAAACAATAACTGACAAATATTTAAAATTCATGAGTTGGATTTATTAAATTTTTTACAAAGGTACGTAATTCAGCATAAAAACATTTATCTGGAAGTATCAATATATACTGTATCAGAACCAAATAGTTTAAGTTCGTTACATAAACTTTTAAACCAGTTACACTCGCTTTAATTTCAAACGAAAAATGGTTCGTGAATTTATGAAAAAGATTGGATTGTTCATTTTTTTAGTAACTTTGTCCTTTGTTATTCCCTTTGATCTAGAAATGGTCATATACATGAAAACCCTCCGTTTTTATATTCTTGTTGTATGCTTCATTGCATCGACATCAAGTTTATTTGCCCAAATGGGTACTTTCTATTCTACCGATAAAGAGTTATCCAATAGTTTAATAAATTGTATTTATCAGGACAGACGAAATTATATTTGGGTTGCCACTGAAGATGGGTTAAATAAATTTGATGGTGTTAAATTTACGATTTATAAAAGCGTAAAAGGTAACGATAAAACTCTTAAAAACAATTATGTAAGAATTCTGTTCGAAGATTCTCGTGGTAAATTCTGGGTTGGCTGCGTTAATGGTTTGAACTGGTATAATCGGGCAGAAGACTCATTTACAGAAGTTGAGCTTTATAACAAAAATCAGAAAATACAACCGCACATAACTTCCATTATTGAAAGTAAATCGCACGAAATATGGATAACAACATCAGGTCAGGGTATTATTCGAATAAAGAAAAATTCTACAACATATAAGGTTGATAATCAGTTGTCTTCAAAGTTGTGCAGTCGTTTTTTAATTTCTGTTTTTGAGGATAGCAAAGGAAATTTCTGGATTGCATCTGAAAATCAGGGGCTGAATATATATTCACCCGAAACGGGTAAATTGAAGATATTTAAGGCTCCTGAAAGTATCGGTAGTAATCAAATATCTTCGATATGTGAAGATAATAAAGGAAATATCTTTGTTGGAACTCTTACAGGTGGACTTTTCAAGCTAAATCCGGTTACTTTCAAGTTTGATGCGATTCGGTGCGAGAATACCTCCGGAATTTTACCAGTTAAGAGCTTGCTTTTTGACCGGCAAAACCGCTTGTTGGTAGGTACCGATGGACGTGGAATGAAAATCTATAACTCCAAGACAAATTCACTGGACGACTTTCAAATGCCTTCAATGCCTTTCGATTTGTCAAAAATGAAAATTCATGCCATTTTTCAGGATAAAACAGGCAATATCTGGACTGGCTTATTTCAAAAAGGCGTTTTTCTCTCTCCGAATAAACCAAATAAATTTAATTATTGGGGCTATAAGTCTTACAACCGGAATGTAATTGGGTCTAGTTGTGTGATGTCTTTGTTGGAAGATAAAAACAATATGCTCTGGGTTGGGACTGATAATGATGGAATTTACGGTGTTAACAAAAGCGGGCATTCAATACACTATCCGCATACAAACAGTGCAACTTCAGTATCTAATACAATCATGTCAATGATTGAGGATAATAACGGAACAATTTGGTTAGGTTCTTATCTCGACGGGTTGGCACGATTCGAAAATTCAACCGGGAAATGCACGTATTTTAATAATAAATCAGAAAGTAATAATACATCAAATAATAGGGTGATCTGTTTAGCCAAAGACAAAAAAAATCAACTTTGGGTTGGAACCAATGGTGCCGGTGCTTATGTGTTCGATGTTGCCAAACAAGCCTATACTGAACATTATTCACAGAGCGGAACTGGGAAATTCAAATTGCTCGGTGACTGGGTTAACTCTGTTTTTTGCGATAAGGATGGCGTTATGTGGTTTGGAACCTACGATGGAATTTGTTTTTTTGATCCCAGTACCAACAAAACAGGAAGTTATACAATAAAAGATAAAGTCTTACCGGGTAATATCGTTTATGCAATTAATGAAGATCGCAAAGGTAATTTATTGATAGGAACCACTGAAGGTTTAGCCTGCTTCGATAAAAAAACTCAAAAATCGAAGCTATATACTATGAAGGATGGTTTGCCGAGTAATGTGATTTGTGGAATACTGGAAGATGAGAAAGGAAATATTTGGCTGAGCACGCATATGGGGATTTCTAAGTTAATTGTGACAGAAAATAAATTTGTAAATCATTATGCATTTGATGGTTTGCAAGGAAATGAATTCTCGATGGGAGCGGTTTTTAAATCTCGTGATGATGAAATGAATTTTGGTGGAATAGGTGGTGTTACGTTTTTTTCCCCTTCAAAAATTAATGATCAACGTGCTCCGCTTCAGTTGTTTTTAACAGGTCTATACATTATGGATAAACCAGTTATTAAAGGCCAAAAATCGGGCGGTGACGAAATTATTAACAGTTTTATATCCGATGTTACTAAGATACACCTGAATTATAAAGATAATATGTTTAGTCTGGAATTTTCCACTTTCGATTTTGCAAGTTCAGGGCGTATTTACTATCGGTATAAATTGGACGATTTAAATTCAGAATGGATGAATACTGAGCAAGGTGAAAATCGTATAAACTTTACCAATATAAATTATGGGACTTACAAACTGAAAGTAATGGCTTGTATTCAGGATAACATGTCTCCAGAAAAAGAATTTTTGATTATTATTTCGCCTCCATGGTATTTAAGTTGGTGGGCAAAATTGCTCTATTTTTTCTTGTTTATGTTAATAGTTTGGGCTATCTCCAGATATGCATTAGAACGGATAAGAAACAAACAGGAAATGATGCGACGCGAGCATGCCGAACAAATAAATGAAGCTAAATTGCAGTTCTTCATCAATATCTCTCATGAAATCCGTACGCCAATGACATTGATAATCAGTCCGTTGGAAAAACTTATTTCGGAAAATACAAATAAAGATACTCAAAAAGTGTATCGAATGATGTATCGCAATGCACAGCGAATTCTGCGGTTGATAAACCAATTAATGGATGTGCGGAAAATTGATAAAGGTTTGATGTTTCTGAAATTCAGAGAGACCGATATTGTCGGTTTTGTGGATGATCTGATGCAGACATTTGATTACCAGGCATCTAAACGTAATATAAGTTTCAGGTTCGAAAAAGAAGTACCAGAACTCAAAGCCTGGATAGACTTGAATAATTTTGATAAAGTACTGCTTAATATTCTCTCGAATGCATTCAAGTATACCCCGGATGGTGGTGAAATTGTTGTCAAACTTCAAACTGGGCAAGATGAATCGACAGAAGGTCCATTACAGCATTATTTTGAATTAATCATTTCTGATACCGGAATAGGAATCGAAGCAGATAAAATTGAGAAAATTTTTGAACGATTTTATCAGATTGATAACGACCAAACAAATTCAAACTTTGGTACCGGGATTGGATTACACTTATCACGATCATTGGTTGAACTGCTACACGGAACCCTGCAAGCTCGTAATAGAAACGATAGGATTGGAAGTGAATTTATCGTTCGATTACCTTTGGGAAGCAATCATTTAACTCCATCGGAGATTGAACATGCAGAATCAATGGTTCCATCTGTTTTGCCAATTTCCAACAACACAGTGTGGGAAGAAAACATAGAAGAAGATGATGGTTCAAAAAAGATAAAACCCAAAACGAAATATAGGATATTAGTAGTTGATGATGAGGAAGATATTCGGCATTATATCCGAAAGGAACTTTCACCAATTTACCGTATAAGTGAATGCAGCAATGGTAAAGAAGCATTGGATTACATCCTGAAAGAAAAACCGGACCTTGTGATTAGCGATGTGATGATGCCAGAGATGGATGGTTTTACACTTTGTAAGAAGTTGAAATCGAATATAAATATTAATCACATTCCTATCATCTTATTAACTGCCAAATCAACTGATGAAGAAAAAGCCGAAGGATTTGATATTGGAGCGGATGCTTACATCGTAAAGCCTTTTAATGTAGAATTATTAAGAAAACGTATTGCGAATATAATTGATAATCGAGAACGATTGGAAATGAAACCTTCTGACTCTGAAGAAAATCAGTTATTAATAAAACCGGTAGTATTGCGATCATTTGATCAGATTTTACTCGAGAAAATCATGAAGATTATCAATGAAAATATTGCCGATTCCGATTTAAATGTGGAAATGTTGGCAAGTGGAGTGGGAATGAGTCGTGTTCACATGCATCGCAAACTGAAAGAACTGACCAACCAGTCTGCTCGCGATTTGATTAAATCTATCAGGCTTAAACAGGCGGCTGATCTGTTACAAGGCCAAAAACTGACGATATCCGAAGTAGGGTATGCTTTGGGATTCTCCAACTTATCTCATTTTTCGAACACATTTAAGGAATTCTATGGCGTTTCACCTAAAGAATTTTCCAAAAAAACCCTACATATTTCAAAGGAACACGAATCCTAATATTATTCTTTTAAGGTTTAAGCGAAGGCAGAATTGGTATATATCAATTCTGTTTTTTTTTAGCCAAGAGTTTCATTTCGGTGATTAAAATTTTTTCTTAGTACCCAAAAGAGAAGTTTAAATTTAAATTTAATACAATAAGGTCATTGATATTTTATATCAATAAAAAGATATATTATTAAATAGTGCTTGAGAAAAAGCCGTAAAGGTTGTAAAAACTGAAAAAATGTAACATATAGGAAATAATATGTAATGTGGCGGTAAATAAAAACAATGTTGTAATAATATATTTGCATAAAATAAAACAATGTATAATTTAAAAGAATAAAATCACGTGAAGCTAAAACAAATAAAACTTTAAAATCAAATTCAAAGAGTATTAAACAATGAATTAAATAATGAATTAAAAATCTATGAAAGTCACAATTAAAAAGCAAATTATTTTTCTGTTCTTTATGCTGTTAATTCCAATATGGGCTGTCGCACAGGTAATGACAGTAAAAGGGACAGTAAAGGATGACAAAAGTGAAGCATTGGTAGGCGTGAGTATTCTCGAGGCAGGATCTACTACAAACGGAACAATAACCGATGTGAATGGTAATTTTGTAATTAAAGTAGCCAGAAACGCAAAACTCAATATTTCGTATATTGGTTACAATAAAACTGTAGTAAATGTTAATGGCCGCTCAGTTATCAATATTGAACTTGAAGAACAATCGAGATCATTAAACGAAGTTGTCGTGGTTGGTTATGGTAATATGAGGCGTACCGACTTGACTGGAGCTGTAACTTCAGTAAGTAGTGAAGCTATAGATAAATCGGTTGTAACATCGGTAGATCAGATACTTCAAGGGCGTGTAGCCGGGGTGCAAGTACAGCAAAACTCAGGTCAGCCGGGTGCCAGCTCATCTATCCGAATTCGTGGTATTAACTCTGTATCCGGAAGTAATGAACCGGTATATGTAGTTGATGGTGTTATTATTGATGGTAATTCCGGTTCAGATACATCAAATCCGCTTTCATCCATCAACCCATCAGATATTTTGTCGATGGATATTTTGAAAGATGCTTCTGCGACAGCTATTTATGGCTCACGTGGAGCTAACGGGGTGATTATGATTACCACTAAACATGGTAAAAGTGGTGAAGCTAAAGTAAGCTACAACGGTTATGTTGGTTTGCAGGAAATGCCAAAGAAATTGGATATGTTGAATTTGCAACAATATGCATACCTCAAAAACGCACGCTCGGCTGCCGGCATTGTACAACCCGATAACTCTTTTGTACGACCTGATTTATTAGGTGCAGGTACTGACTGGCAAGATGAGTTGTTCAGTAAGGCACTTATGACAAGCCATAACTTATCTATTACCGGAGGATCTGATAAAAGTACGTACGCTTTTGGGGCTGGTTATTTGAATCAGGATGGTATCGCAACAGGTTCCGGCTTCGAGCGTTTCACTTTACGTGCTAATATTGATACACAAGTAAAAAAATGGTTGAAATCAGGTGTAAATCTTGCCTTGAGCAATTCAACTCAGAAACTGACTGTTTCTGATGAATCGTTGATTAAAACAGCACTTAGGCAGATACCTTCAGTAGCTGCCCGAAACGCTGATGGTACATTCGATGGTCCTCAAACTACTGATTTTGTTGTGACTAATCCGCTCGGTATGGCATTGTTGAAAGAGAACTACAATGAAAAAACTGCAATTCGTGGAAATATCTATTTGGAAGCTACCATTCTAAAAGGACTTACCTATAAAACAGAATTATCATTTAATTTTGGAATGGATAATACTTATAAATTCAGTCCTTCTTATACATTTGGCGCACTCGTAAATAATGTCATCGAATCTGAACGTTCCAAATCATACAGCAAATACTGGGTGCTTAGAAACCTGATTAATTATAACACTACATTTGCAAAGGTACATAGTGTGAATCTGATGTTGGGACAGGAAGCCCAGAAATCGGGATGGGAGTATTTGGACGGTTACAGAAGTGGTTTTGTCAGCAATGTAGCTCACGATTTGAATATGGGAGATGCTACTACGGCTAAAAATCAAGGTAGTAGTTATTCCAATACACTCTCATCTTATTTCGGACGTTTGTTTTATTCTTATGATGATAGGTATTTACTTACTACCACTATGCGATATGATGGTTCGTCTCAATTAGCTGAAGGTCACCGTTGGGCATGGTTTCCCTCTGCCGCTTTGGCATGGAAGGTGTCGAACGAATCATTTATGAAAGAAATTCCTGCTGTATATAACCTGAAACTTCGTTTGGGATGGGGGTTAGTTGGTAACCAAAATGTACCAAATTATGCTTACACGTCTTTATTGACATCGGTACAGACCGCCAACTGGGGAACCGGTTTATTGAGCGGAAATACTGCAAACCCTAATTTAGCATGGGAAACAACTTCTTCGAGCAATATTGGTATAGATTTGGGTTTATTTAAAAATAGAATTGAGCTTACGGCAGATGTATATTATAAGAGAACAAATAACTTGTTATTACAATTGCCATTACCAGCTTATGTAGGTACTACTGGTATGGGTTCGACCAGTGCACCTTGGGGTAATGTTGGGTCAATTGAGAACAAGGGGATAGAATTGGCATTAAATACTGTGAATGTCGAAAAAAAGAACTTTAGTTGGAAGTCAAATTTTGTATTTTCGCTTAATCGTAACAAAGTTCTTCAGTTGAATTCTGAAACAGGAGTCATAAACGCAACTATTTCGGAAGGTTCAGAAACAAATATCGTAACACGTACTGAAGTAGGGCAACCTATAGCTCAGTTCTATGGTTATAAAGTGATTGGACGTTTTGAAAAAGCCACCGATTTTTATTACAAAGATGCTAACGGAGTTATCAAACCAACTGCTCTCCCAACGGGAATGGCCATTGGTAAAAATGGCGTGTGGATAGGTGATTATATTTTTCAAGATGTAAATAAAGACGGTGTGATTGACGATCAGGATCGTACTTATATAGGAAATCCTGAGCCTAAATTTACTTACGGTATTGGCAATACCTTCGTCTATAAAAACTGGGATTTGACAATTTTTCTGACCGGTTCCTATGGTAATAAGGTTGTGAATTATCAACGTCGTTGGTTTGAAAATCCGGCTTCGAACAATAATGTACTATATGAAGCAACACAATATGCAGTATTGAGTAAAATAGATCCAGCCGGTCCTGATGATTACAGAAATATTTACATTTCAGGTGGAGACCCCTATATGCCTCGTATGGCTGCTTCGTCAGCTTCTTCTACGTCAAACTTCCGTTATAGCGATCGGTTTTTGGAAGATGGTTCGTACTTGCGTATACAAAATGTGTCGTTGGGCTATAGCTTACCACATGCTTGGACGAAAATGCTGAAAATAGAAAATCTGAAGATATATGCCAATCTTCAAAACTTGTACACATTTAGTGTTTACAAAGGATACGATCCTGAAATTGGTTCAATGAATCAGAATGTGTTGCTGACGGGTATCGATAATGCCCGTTATCCTTCACCACGTATTTATACCTTTGGATTAAACCTGACATTCTAATATGATGAAGAAAATGAAAACATTAAATAAATTATTTTTAGGACTAATCATAACAACCCCTCTGTTATTAAACAGTTGTAGTGATAGCTTCCTTAATATTCAGCCAAACGACAAATTAACACTGGATAATTTCTTCCAATCTGAATCTGATCTTCAGGCCTCTACAGCAGGCTTGTATAACAAGGTTTGGTTTGATTTTAACGATAAGTTCTATTACGGCTTAGGCGATGGGCGAAGCAACAATATGTATGCTCCTTATTCGGATTATATCTATCCTTTCAGCGATTTGACTGAAACTTCACTTACCGGCCCTTTGGTATTAGCTTGGGGATCGTTTTACAATGTTATCGGACAATCAAATAATGTGATTAATAATATTCGCAAGAATTCTAAGAATGTTACTGAAGATCAGAAAAATGCAGCTATTGCCGAAGCTCGTTTCATGAGAGGAACTGCATATTGGTATCTTGCTTCATTGTGGGGTAACGCTATTATTGTAGAAGATAATACCGTGCTAGTAAATCACCCGGTAGTAAATACAAGCCCACGAAAAGACGTGTTTGAATTTGCAATGCGAGATTTAGAATTTGCGGCAAAATATCTACCGGCTACTGTTAGCCAAGCTGGTCGTTTGACAAAATGGAGCGCCTTTGGGATGTTGTCACGTGTTTATTTGTCTTACTCTGGTATTAGTGTTGACCCAAATAGTGGTGTTAGAGATCAGGCTTATCTTGATTTAGCTGCGAAAGCCGCTAAAAAAGTTTCCGAAGAAAGTGGTTTGGCACTGATGAGTAGCTATGCTGATTTATACAAAATAGAAAACAACAATAATCCTGAATCACTTTTTGCACTTCAATGGGTACCTAACGGCGATTATGGGGTAACCAATACGCAACAGGCTTACTTTGCTGTTGCCTCGGAAATTACCGGTGACGATGCTGCATGGGGTTATTATACAATGGCTTCGGCGAACGTGATGTCTGAGTATGAAACTGCTGATAGCCTTCGTAGAAAAGCAACCTATATGGCTTACGGCGACCATTATGCTGAATTGGAAAAAGCAAATGGAGGTTATACCTATACTGTATTACACAATAGCAAAAAATGCTGTAACATCAAAAAAGGTGTGGTGGGTAATACTACCGATAATAATGGGAAATCCACAAGAATGAATTCAGCTTTAAATACTTACATGCTCCGTTTAGCTGAGGTGTACCTGAATTATGCTGAAGCTGTTCTTGGAAATAATTCATCTACTTCTGATGCTACTGCGCTGCTTTATTTCAATAAAGTTCGTACTCGTGCAGGGATACCGGCTAAAAACAGCATTTCTTACGAAGATATTCGTCACGAACGCCGTGTAGAATTTGCGATGGAGGGTCAGTACTGGTACGATGAGGTTAGCCGTGCTTATTATAAACAACAGGAAGTGCTTGACCGCATAAATACCGAGAAACGTGATTTTATTGATTTATACGATTATGACAAAACGTCTAATACATGTACTATAAAGCTTAACACTACAGCAAGAGCCGTAAATCAGGCAACTGCACAAAGAATGTTATTGCCATATCCTGAATCTGAAGTTGTACAGAATCCTTTGCTTAAACAAGCACCGGTTAAATACACTTTCACCGAAGACAAAATAACAGACTTATTTAATTAACTATTAAACTGAAGAAATAATGAAAAGTATATTTTCAAATAAAAACATTTGGACAATCGGTTTACTTGTAAGTTTGTTCGTCGGCTCATTGGGCTTTTCGTCCTGTAAGCAAGATGTTGACATCGCAAGTACACCGATAAAAGTAGATTCTGTATTCCTTGAAGATGCTACATCTTCGGTAATTGACAGAAAGGTAACATTTGCCCGCTTAGGGTCCTTAATCCGTATTCAAGGTTCGGGTTTCACTGGAATGAAAAAGGTATATATCAACGGATATGATTCATATTTTAGTGTTACGATGGTTACGGATATATCTATGTTAATTCAGGTTCCGGGAAAAGCTCCTATTGTAGACGCTGATACCACGGTGCGTAATACCATTCGTTTGGTGAAAGATGGTTCTGAATTTATATACAAAATTCAAATCCGTAGTGGAGCACCAACATTGACTAGTATTTCAAACACAATGCCGGCTGCCGGTGATACCATCACCATTTTTGGAACGGGATTGACTGAAATCAAAAAAATTACATTCCCAGAAAATGTGGTTGTTACTGTAGGAATTGTTTCAGATAAGGCTGGAACATACTGTAAAGTGGCTGTACCTGCCGGACTAACGAAAAGCGGCTCTTTAAAGGTAGAAGGATCGAATGGTGGGGTGTATTCACCAGCCTATTTTAATTGCAAATCGGGTGTTATACTTGATTTCGATGGTGTAGGTTCACAAGGCTATTGGGGATGGACAGCAACAGGAAGTATGATCGATGCCTCTGATTTGGAATCTGCTGTTATCGGAACAAACGGTGTAAAATCACAAGGAAAATATTGTGCTCACCGCCCGTCACGTATCACTCAGTTTGCTGCAGGTAAAAACCGTCTTTCAGAGGTTTGGACAGCAGGCAACGGTGACGACTGGCGTGGACGTTTTACTTCGCTTATCCCGGCCACTACGACCGTAAGTCAGTGTGCTTTTCAGTTCGATATTTATGTGCCGCAAGCATGGTCGAATACAGGTTTCCTTAAAATCTGCCTGATCAACAATTTTAATGGGGGCGAATGGACAGATAAATGTTATAACTATGTACCTTGGCTTGTAAATGGTATTGTTACTCCATTCCAAACGTCAGGTTGGACAACAGTAACTATTCCGTTTAGCTATTTTTATACTTATGCGGATACTAATTCTTCATATACATTCGAAAATATACTGGCTGCGCGTGAAACTGCTACGTATCAGAATTTTGGAATCTTTTTTGAAAACTCGGATATAAAGTTGCAGAATGTTACAGGAAACGTCAAAGATGCAAATACAACACTTACATCGGCGGCTACTTCAATAAGTGTATATACTGATAATTGGCGGGTAGTTCCATTGTCGAGCCCAACTTACACAGATTATTAATCAGGGGTCTGACAGATTCAATAAAAGACTCTAAGTAAAGAAACGAGCATGATTCAATTAGATAATAGGGGTAAATAACTCATCATGCGGGTTACACAACCTATAACTTTTAAAATTTAATACAGATGAAAGTAAAATTTATATTTATGATCGTTGTCCTTTCAGCTCTTTTGTTCTCCTCTTGCGAGGAACAAGTAATGAACTGGTATAAGGATCCGACTCATGGCGAGATTACCAATGCAGAATTGCCCCTTCAATTGGCAGAAAAAATTACACGATATGATGTTCTTAAGTCATATACTGATTTTACACTGGGTGTGGGTATGGACTTGGACATGTATCTATCAAATCCGACTTACAGAGGGATTATCAATAATAACTTTGATCAGGTAACTGTTGGTTATGCCATGAAACATGGTCCAATGGTCACATCAACCGGCGCACTTAATTATATCATGGTTGATTCTTTAATGAGAGTATTAACAACCAATGGGTTAACTGTTTTCGGTCACTGTTTAGTGTGGCACTCCAACCAGAATGCAACCTATTTAAATGGTATTATTGCACCTCAGGTTTCAATTACGAATCTTTTGAATAATGGAACTTTCGAATCTGGAATATCTGGATGGTCAGCCTGGAATGGAAGTGCTCCTACGGCAACTACAACTGCATATCAGGGCAATGGTGCGATGAAAGTGGTAAATGCGTCGAACAATGCTGGCGGTCAGTGGCACACACAGATTCATTCCGATTTTAATGTCAAAATGACTGCTGGTGCAAGTTATACCATTTCTTTCTATATCCGTTCAGATGCTGCGGGCTCTGTTCGTTGTTCTACAGCCGGTTCTGCTCATTATCAGAATGATGTGGTTACAAATACGAGCTGGATAAAAGTATCATGGATATTATCTGCTCCAGATGGTGGTGAATCGGGTTTAAACTTTGACCTCGGTCTGGTGGCAGGTACTTACTATATTGACAATGTGGTAGTAGGATTAACAAACTCGCCTACAGTTGAATTGGCTGATACAACCAAAACCCGTATCATTGGCAATGCAATGACTTCTTGGATTTCGAATATGGTGGGTCACTATAAAGACAAAGTGAAAGCTTGGGATGTGGTGAATGAACCAATGAAAGAAGATGGTACTGTTCACGATGGTAAAGAGAACATTACAGCAAACGACCAGTTCTACTGGGTAAAGTATCTGGGTAAAGATTATGCGGTAACAGCTTTTAAACTGGCTCGTCAGTATGGTAATGCAACGGATAAACTTTTTATCAACGATTATAACCTGGAATACAGTCTGTCTAAGTGCGATGGTTTGATTAATTATGTAAAATACATCGAAAGTAAAGGTGCAACTGTTGATGGCATTGGAACTCAAATGCATATCAGCATTACTACCGATACATTAAAAATAGATCAGATGTTCCAGTTATTGGCTACTTCTGGTAAGTTGATTAGAATATCAGAGCTTGATATACAGGTGAATACAGCTAATCCTACTACAGCTATTATGGCAACCCAGGCACACATGTATCAATATGTAATCGATTCTTATAAAAAATATGTTCCTAAAGCCCAACAATATGGAATTACAATTTGGGGTGTATCGGATAATGCAAAAGAACATGTCAACTGGATACCTAATGATGCTCCGAATGTGTGGGATAGTAATTACGCCCGAAAACATGCATACAAAGGGGTCGCCGACGGACTTGCAGGAGAAGATGTAAGTACTCATTTCTCGGGTGAACTTAAGTATTAAGCCTCTCTCTAAAGATGATATAAAAAAGAAAAACTTTCCCAAAGTTCTAAACTTTGAGAAAGTTGAAAATCATTCAAATCCCTTTAAAGTACCCAAGAGGGTAGGGGTAAATTATACCGATTGCACAAATAATATAGTCCAATTTCGACCCTGCCTGCCGCAGGCAAGTTCGTCTTATTGCACTATTTATTTGTATGCATCGGCATTAACAACAGTAAACGTATAAAACAGTTTGGACTGTTTTATACGTACAATTGGTATTACTTAAGATGCAAAAATTTAAATGGATACTTTTTCTATGCGCTACTTTCGTTATTTCAGGTGTTTTTGCACAAAAAACACCTGAAATTGTAAAAGGAAAACAAGGAGATTTTCAGATGATTGTCAATGGCAAACATTTTTTGATATTAGGTGGTGAGTTGGGTAATTCTGCTACATCTGATGTAGATGAAATGAAGGGTATATGGCCAAAATTGCAGAAAATGAATTTGAATACAGTACTTGCTCCGGTTTACTGGGAGTTGATGGAGCCTGTAGAAGGAAATTTTGATTTCACTTTAGTAGATGCAATGATTAATCAGGCTCGTGAAAGTAATCTGCATTTGGTGTTTCTATGGTTTGGAACATGGAAAAACAGTATGTCGTGCTACACGCCCGAATGGATAAAAAAAGATTTTAAACGATTTCCACGCACGCTCGACAAAAGCGGAAACCCTTCCGAGATTGTATCGGCATTCAGCAAAAATATTTTGGCTTCGGACATTAAGGCCTTTAGTGTTCTAATGACGCATATAAAATCAGTGGATGCCGTACTACAGACTGTGATTATGATTCAGGTAGAAAATGAAATTGGACAATTGCCGGAAGCAAGAGATTATTCGGTTGATGCCTGCAAAGCCTTTCAGACCGAAGTGCCCTATAAATTGATGAATTATTTGACCAAAAATAAAGCCATTTTGTTGCCACACATAAAAGACTTATGGGCTAAAAATGGATTTCTTCAAACCGGTAACTGGGAAACTGTTTTTGGAAAAAGTTTAAATACCGACGAATTGTTTACGGCATGGAATTATGCTGTCTTTGTTGATAAAGTGGCTGAGTCGGGTAAAGTAATATACAACCTACCGATTTATGTAAATTGTGCTTTGAACCGACCTAATGTAGATCCGGGCAAATATCCGAGTGGGGGACCTTTGCCTCATTTAATAAATATCTGGCAGGCTGCTGCTTCTCATATCGATATGTTGTCACCCGATGTATATCATGGCGATTTTCGTAATTGGTGTGTACAGTACGATAAATTGAATAATGCACTATTTATGCCTGAAATAAAGATGGAACCGGAAAATGCAGCACAGGTTTTTTACGTTCTCGGACGGCATAAAGCATTGGGATATTGTCCGTTTTCGATTGAATCAGCTTCTGAAAATGAAGCAACTCCATTACAGAAAAGCTATCGTGTGCTAGATAATTTATCTGAGATGATATTGGCTAATCGTCCAAAAACAGATGGAGTTTATCTCGATAAAGTTCACAAAGTTGATACTTTATTGATTGGAGATTATCAGGTGGTTATTGCTCATGTGTGCACTTTGCCATGGACCGATGGTGCTAAAGCCGAAAAATGGACACCAGCAGGATGTATTATTATTGAAACTAATCCAGGCGAGTTCTGGATAGGTGGAACGAGCGTAGTATGCACATTCCGAAATGTAAAGAATAAAGAACTTACAACCGGTATATTATCAGCTGATATTTGTATTAAACAAGAAAATAGCTGGAAATATATACGGCTTAATGGTGATCAAACACACCAGGGGCGACACATGAGAATAGGTTCAGGTGAATGGGAAATTCAATGTATACGACTTTACGATTATAAATAAACAATTGATTTAATGGAACTTCGATTTTTGTAAAAGACCGGAGTTTTTTATAAGAAAAAACAAACAAAAGCTTTTAATTGTCATTTTTTTATTCTCATTTTGCAAGTTCATAATGTGTGGTAAATGGTTCGAAAATATTAAAATAAATACCTTGAAAACCTTATGGTTGATTTTGAAAAGTAACAAAAGAATCAGTCTCAGAAAAATAATTACATCCTTTTTTTAGAGTCAAATTTATATATGTTTTGATAATATTTTCTTGATTTTTTTATTAAGGATTCAAACTTTTTTTAACAAAAGCAACCCGGACGAAAATAATTGTAACAGAGATGTAACAAATGTAACCAAAAGAAAATTATTTGATATGTCCCAAATTGAATATAACTTTTGATTATTGTAAGTTTGTTACATAGAAAAATCAATTTATTAATTTAATTAAACAAATACATTATGAAGACATGAAAAACTAAAGAAATTATTAAAAAATTACCTTTTATTTAAAAAATACTTATAAAAAATGAATTAAAAATCAAAAAAAGAATTCTGATCATGAAAATCACAAAACTATTTAGGTCAATTGGCCTATTATTTCTGTTCTCATTATTTTCACTTACTGTAAATGCGCAATCAATTTTTGTTAAAGGAGTTGTGAAATCTTTTGCAGGTGAAAGTTTAATTGGTGTTAATGTAACAGAAGTTGGAGCTACCAATGGAACTGTTACCGACATAGATGGTAATTATACTATTAAAGTACCTTCTCAATCTAAATTAAAGATTTCATATTTAGGTTACAAAACACAAGTAATAGATGTAAACGGGAAAACATATTTTAGCGTTGTTCTTGAAGAAGATAACAAAGCTTTAGATGAAGTTGTAGTTGTAGGATATGGTAATCAACGGAGAGAAGCTGTAACTGGTTCAGTTGCTTCAGTAAAAGGAGATGTGATGCGTGAAGTGGCATCTTCTAATATTACGCAGGCTTTACAAGGTCGCGTTGCCGGTGTGGAAATGTCACAAACCTCCTCTAAACCGGGCGCTGAAATGCAGATCCGTATTCGCGGTACACGTTCGCTAACTGCCAGTAACGATCCGTTGGTGGTACTCGACGGTATCCCTTTTGCTGGAAACATCAGTGACATCAACCCGAATGAAATCAAGAGTATAGACATCCTGAAGGATGCTTCGGCAACTGCTATCTACGGATCGCGCGGCGCTAACGGTGTACTCTTGGTAACAACTAATAGGGGACAAAACGGCCAGAAAGCGAGGATAACCTATAATGGCTACTATGGTGCAAATGAGGTGTTTTCCAAATTTGACATGATGGACGGAGAGAAGTTCGCCGCGATGCGAGCTTATGCCAATATGCCTGCATACGTAAATAATACAGCGGATGAAATTCCGGGAACAAATACCGATTGGCAAGGCTTGTTTTTTAAAACCGGTGCTGTACAAAGCCATGATGTAGGCGTTTCAGGCGGAACAGATCGCGGTGCTTATACCTTTGGAGTAGGCTATTACAAAAATGAAGGTGTAGTACCCTTGGAAGGGTTTAGTCGTATTTCGATGCATGCCAGCATTGATCAGGAAGTAGGTAAAATCTTCCGCATCGGTTTCACTACCAACAGCAACTACAATGTGACCGAAGGAGCCAGTTCGGGAGGATTGTATCAAGTATTACAGAATGACCCGCTTCTCTACCCCTATAATGCTGATGGCTCTTGGAAAAGAACTGTAGATATGCCGGCAGATAAAGGTATATGGGTCTATACAAGAGATGTTGTGCAGGCTAATAAAGACCGTATGCTTAGCCAAACTAAAGGCTTCGGTTCTTATAATACAATCTATGGCGAGGTGAAAATACCCGGCGTAGAAGGTTTGAAATATCGTGTCAATTTAGGTTTGAACTTCCGTATGTCAACCGGAGGAAGCTACACTGGACAAGGAATAAACAACGCCTCAGCAACCAATCCTTCCTCAGCTTCTGTCAGTAACTCGTTGAGAACTAATTGGGCAATTGAAAACTTACTTACCTACGACCGCACCTTTGCCGATAAGCATCAAATAAATGCCGTAGCTATGTACTCCGCAGAAGAAACCATGTACAATCAGTCACGGATGACTGCAAAGGGTGTTGCCGAAAACTTTCAATGGTATAATTTGGGTATGACTGATGGTGAAAGGTCTATTCTCCCAGGCGATCAACTATATGAGAAGAGCGGCTTGATGTCATATATGGGACGTGTAATGTATTCGTACGACAGTCGCTATATGATCTCGGCTACCGTCCGTTCCGATGGTTCCTCACGATTGGCACCCGGACATCAATGGCATACCTATCCGGCCGTATCTGTGGGGTGGAATGTAAAAAAAGAAAATTTTATGCAAAATGTAAATTGGCTCGACAATCTTAAACTTAGAGTAGGCTATGGAGAGACCTCCAATCAGGCCGTTGCTCCCTACGCAACACTGGGTGGTTTGAGTACCCGCCCTTATAACTTCGGCGATGCGAGCGCTAATTTTGTAACAGGTACGTATGTAAGTACACTGCCTAACACTGCTTTAGGATGGGAATATTCTAAAACATGGAACTATGGTGTGGATTTCTCTCTGCTGCATAACCGCCTGTCCGGTACATTTGAGTATTATGTAACCAACACCAAAAATCTTTTGCTGAGTGTTAACCTTCCTCAAACATCGGGCGTAGGTAGTTACATGGCAAATGTAGGAGAAACTCAAAACAAAGGTTTTGAATTTTCGCTTAATGGCATTATACTGGACAACCTCAATGGTTGGACCTGGACTGCAGGCGTCAACGTGTATTCTAACAAGAACAAAATTGTATCCCTTGCTTCAGGAAACCTTAAAGATGAGGGTAACGCATGGTTCGTAGGACACTCCATCAATGTAATCTATGCCCCCAAAAAGATAGGTCTTTGGCAGGAAGGCGACCCCTATTTGAATATCCTTGAGCCGGGTGGAAACGTAGGTATGATTAAGGTTGAATATCTTGGCGATTATTACAAACAAGGTGATGTTATACCGAAAGGAAGTAATGTAGGAGACCCTGTAAGAGCAATAGATGGAGGCGGTAAAGACCGTCAGATCCTTGAAGTAGATCCCGACTTTCAGGGTGGTTTCAATACCACAGTGGCGTACAAAGGATTTGACCTGACCGTGATTGGTGCGTTCAAAAGTGGCGGTACACTCGTCAGCTCACTTTATTCTGCCAACGGTTACCTCAATATGTTGTCTGGACGTAGAGGCCAGGTGAATGTGGACTATTGGACACCGGAAAATACCGGTGCAAAATATCCTAAACCAGGTGGCTTAATAAGCGGTGACAATCCGAAATACGGTAATACCCTGGCTCTCTTTGATGCTTCGTATGTGAAAATACGCGCTATAACTTTGGGATATAATTTCAATATAAAGGCGGTTAAAGAGTTTGGTATTCAAAATTTGCGGATTTATACTACTGTTCAGAATCCATTTGTGTTGTTCGCTCCTTATACGAAAGAAACAGGTATGGATCCCGAAACGAACTCCTATGGCGATGAAAATGCGGCAACAACAACAGGTTTAGTTAACAGACGTATCCTGACCATTGGTACCAACTCACCTGCCATTCGCAGCTACATGTTTGGTGTTAGTTTAACATTTTAATAACTTCTAAATAATGATAATCATGAAAAAGATAAATATAAAAGTTATGTTGGGAGCACTGATAATGTTGTTCCTGTCAGCATGTAGCGATATATTGAAAGAACAGCCGCGCGCTACTTATGAACCCGGTTTTTTTACAACCAAGGAAGGTGTTCAAAGCGGATTGACCTCTATGTACGCTCACTTGCGTTACATCTATGGGCAAGGCTATTACTATAATATTACCCTTACCGGTACCGACGAATATACTTGGGCAGCAAGCGCCGATGCAAACTTTAAAGATGCCGACATGACCAGTGGCGGGACGATGACTCCATCCACCTCTCGTGCTGATGTGGTTTGGAATGCGGCATTCCCGAATATCAACACCACCAGTGGTGTAATCGAAAATGCAGAAGCGGTAGGTTTGGCTCCTTCTTTGATAGCAGAAGCCCGCTTTTTCCGTGCATTCGACTATTTTCAGTTAGTGCAAACCTTCGGTGGTGTACCTCTCGATTTGGGTGGAGGCGTTCTGAAATTCAACAAATCTACTGTGAGAACATCAGTGCGCAATACAGTGCCCGAAGTGTATACAATTGGTATATTTCCGGACTTGAAACAAGCTATAATCGACCTTCCTGACGCTCCCCGTATTGTAGGGGCTGCCGCAAAAACGGTTGCTCGCCTTTATTTGGCTAAGGCTTATCTGACTTACGCATGGTGGTTGCAAAATCCGAATAACGTTCCTACCTATCCTGCCGCTGCTCGTACCGACCCTGATGGACATGATGCAACCTGGTATTTCCAACAGGCTTATGATGTAGCTACCGAAGCGATCGCTAATCCCGGTACTTTTGGCTTACAGCCCACTTACTACAGAATCCACTTAGCACAGAATGACCGCAACAGCGAAATATTATTGTTTGCCGACCATACCAATGCAAGCGAACAATATAACGGCGGAATCAGTTTTTCGTACGCAAACGGAGAAGCACCGGATAACTTTGCATCTTGGATGGTGACACCGCAGATGGAGAATCTAAGAAGTGCGAAGAATTCTGATGGAACAGGAGCTACAAGTTCTGTTCCACGCGAAGCAACGCAATGGGGTGGTCGTCCTTGGACACGTATGGCTCCTCCCATTGGTGTCTTTACAAAAACTTTTGCTGACAAGACCAACGACTCGCGTTATGACGGTACTTTTACATCCGTTTACCACGCCAATTGGAATAAGAGTGCAAGTACTGCGTCAATTAATGTTATGTATAATGCTAACAAAATGCCGGTGCACGTAGGAGATGCCATATTGTCTTTCTTACCGGATGAAACACTAGCGGGTTCTATTACTTACCCTTCGGGAGGTGGTGTTAGTAATATAGGTGCAGCTGAAATTCCAGGAAGAGCCGATTATGTAATCTCTCCACGAGCTATAAACCGGCAGTATTATCCGGGACTTTGGAAGATTGGAACATATCGTACCGACAATGGTACCGGATTAGGAACCCCGAATGGTAGTACCTGTCGTCCGTTTGATATCGCCAAATTCTCTGAACTCTACCTGGTAGCTGCCGAAGCGGCTGTAAAAGGTGCCACCACTAAAGCTGGTCAAAGTGCAAGAGAACTTGTCAATGTGCTTCGTGCAAGAGCCGGGAAATGGAGCTTTAGCAATGCTGACAATATGGCTAAAGTAGAAGACCATAGTCAGGCTATGACTGATGCTACTCCGGCTACGATAGATGTTAATTATATCCTGGCTGAACGTTCACGCGAGTTCTTTGGCGAAGGTTATCGCTGGTTCGACTTGGTGCGTACGCAAAAGTGGGAAGAAATTGCCGGTACCTACGAAATCGCTGAAGCGGGAAGCCATTCTCCCAAAACGGTTACTCGTACTATCAACAAAGCGGTTCATTATCTGCGTCCTATTCCTCAAGGACAACTTGATAGATTAGATATGACAACTGAAGAAAAAGCAGCTTATCAGAATCCTGGTTATTAAGAATTAGTTTTCTCAAGTTGATAATACCTGTTTTGGATTATTATCATTGGTAAGTTTTTAGGTATTATTAAAGAGTTTATTTAACGATAAATCTGGCTAACCCGATAAAGGGTTAGCCGGATTTTAATCAAAATTCCATGAGGCGCACTATTTCAATTTCCTGCTTTCTATTTCTCAGTTTACTTCAGTTTTTATTTGCTCAAGAATATTTTGCTAGTTTTCAGGTTGCCAGCAATCAATTTGTTTTGGTAAACGAAGGAAAATCTGCACCGCTTTTGGTCGACAGTATGGATGATCGGGGTGTACTTCATGCTGTGAATGATTTGCAGAATGATATCAAGAAAGTTTCAGAAGATTTACCTGTTTTGTTTAAAAATATTGTTCCAAAGAACAAACAACTACTTATTATTGGTACTGTAGGAAAGAGTATATTTATTGATAAACTTCTGAAGTCAGCCAAAATAAGTACAGCTGACATTGTTGGTAAACGTGAGAAGTTTATTATTCAGACTGTATTAAATCCCTTCCCAGGCGTTGATGAAGCGCTTGTAATTGCCGGAAGCGATAAACGCGGAACTATTTACGGCATTTACGAATTATCACAACAAATTGGTGTATCGCCATGGTACTACTGGGCTGATGTTCCGGTATATAAACATAAAAATATTAGTATAAATCGTGGAACTTATACGGATGGCGAACCTGCCGTGCGTTACCGCGGTATTTTTCTTAATGATGAAGCTCCGGCTCTTTCGGGTTGGTCGAAAGCAACCTTTGGAGGCTTCAATCATCAGTTTTACGAAAAAGTATTTGAGTTAATCCTTCGCCTGAAGGGTAACTTTTTATGGCCTGCCATGTGGGGAAGTGCTTTCTACGATGACGACCCTGAGAACGGCAAACTATCCAATGAAATGGGAATTGTAATAGGAACTTCGCATCACGAACCAATGGGAAAGGCTCATGCCGAGTGGCAAAAGTACGGCTCCGGCAAGTGGGATTACAGCAAAAACGAAAATGTATTGAAAGATTTCTGGCAGAAAGGCTTCGAACGCCAGAAAAATTACGAAACTGTTGTTACGCTTGGAATGCGTGGTGATGGTGACGAACCGATGAGTGAAGACAGCAATATCAAATTGCTTGAAAAAATTGTAAAATATCAACGCGATATTATCAAAAAAGTATCCGGAAAAAAAATAACAGAAACGCCCCAGGTTTGGGCTTTATATAAAGAAGTGCAGGATTATTACGATAAGGGAATGCGTGTACCGGAGGATGTGACGCTGATGCTTTGCGACGATAACTGGGGAAATGTACGCAAGCTCCCTGATCCGAATACTGCTAAACAGCACAAAGGCGGATTCGGTATGTATTATCATTTCGACTATGTGGGTGGCCCGCGCAATTATAAATGGATCAACGTAACTCAGATTCAACGGGTCTGGGAACAAATGAACCTCACATACAGTCATGGAGTGGACAAAATCTGGATTGTAAACGTAGGCGATTTGAAGCCCATGGAATATCCGATCAGTTTCTTCCTCGATATGGCATGGAACCCAACTCGGTTCAACTCGCAAAATCTGGTACAACATACCGAAGCCTGGTGTGCACAGCAGTTTGGTGAAAAGTATGCAACAGAATCGGCACGAATCATAAATCAATATACTAAATATAATCATCGCGTTACACCCGAACTGCTTAATGATAAAACCTACAGTTTGAAAGACTATCGGGAGTTCGAAACCGTAACGGGCGATTATCGTACACTGGCTTTGGATGCTTTTCGTTTGTATCAGCAAATTCCATCCAATGCAAAAGATGCTTTCGACCAGTTGGTTCTATATCCGGTAGATGCCTGCGCTAATTTATACGAAATGTATTACGCTGTGGCCAAAAACAAAGAACTGGCGGCTCTGAACAATCCTGAAGCAAATTATTGGGCGGATAAAGTGCAGTCCTGCTATGAACGCGATTCATTGTTGACCTTATATTATAATACCGTAATTGCAGGAGGAAAATGGAATCATATGATGGATCAGATTCATATAGGATATACTTACTGGCAGCAACCGGTAACCCGCGTAATGCCGAAAGTAACCCGAATCAAAAATGCCGAAACTAAAATTATAAGTCCTGTTTGTTCGAAAGAAAACGACTATATATCAATCGAAGCCGAACATTTCAACAGAAAAGGCGAAACAAAAACAATTCATTGGGAAATTATTCCCGATTTAGGAAAAACACTCTCGGGTGTCACTATATTTCCGCAAAACTTAAGTCCGAAGGAGTCCGATTCGGTTTATCTGGAATATGATCTGAATATTCATAAAACAGGCGAATTTGATCTGCATATATTGGTTTCACCTACGCTGAATTTCAATGACAACAAAGGTTTACGTTATGCCGTATCTTTCGACGGCGGACCGGAACAAATTGTGAATATCAACGGAAAGTACGATGTCAGATTGATGGAAAAATGGCAGGCGAACAGTATTAACGAAACCATTACCAAACACAATATTACAACAACCGGCAAACATACATTGCGTTTCAGGGTGTTGGAACCGGGCATTGTGTTACAAAAAATCATTATTGATACAGGAGGTTTGAAACCATCCTATCTGGGGCCACCAGAAACAAAAAATTATTAATAAACAAAAAATTACAAATTCAGTAAAAAAGTATATTTCAGCACATAAAACATAATTAAATTGATATGAAATCAACAACACAGAAAGTCTCAATTATTGAGAAAATCGGCTATAGTTTAGGGGACTTGGCAGCGAATCTTATTTTTCAAACCTTAATGACATTTATAGCGTTTTTCTATACAGATGTTTTTAAAATTCCACCAGCATCAGCTTCGGTTATTATTTTTGTCGGAGGTATGATTGGTGCATCTTTTAACCCTTTTATGGGAGCTATTGCCGACCGCACCATAACTCGTTGGGGTAAATTCCGTCCCTGGATTTTGTGGACTGCTGTTCCTTTTGGAATAATTGCATTATTGACATTTTCTACCCCAAATTTTGGTCCTCATGGGAAACTCATTTATGCATTTGTAACTTATATATTTTTAGTACTTATTTATTCTGCCAATAATCTTCCGTACTCAGCTTTAAGCGGTGTTATGACAGGGGATATGTCTGAACGAAACAGCATTTCTTCTTACCGGTTTATAGCCGTGATGATTGCTCAGTTTATTGTTCAGGCACTGCTTTTACCACTTGTTTTAATCTTCGGCGATGGAGACAAAACAGTTGGTTTCGAAAAAGTAATGACTATTTTTGCAGTAACAGGTGTCATTTTCTTTATAATTACGTTTCTGACAACACGGGAAAGAATTATTCCAAAACCTGAGCAAAAGTCAAGTGTGAAACAAGATATTAAAGATTTATCTAAAAACAAACCATGGATAGCCATGTTGTTTCTTACCATTTTGGTTTTTATAACATTATCCCTTAAAGGTGGTATGTATGTTTTTTATTTTGAAAATTACCTGGACAAAGTGCAACTTGCAGCTTTTCTTCAGAATATTGGTTTTAACGGTTTTATTGATGGATTGAATGCATTGTTAACCAGAATTGGGTTAGTGGGTTTTGTATGGCCTAAAGATGCAGCTACATCAGGTTTTAGTTTGTTTAATGGCGGAGGTATTATTTTTATGATTCTTGGTATTTCATTTTCGAAAAAACTGGCGGACAGATTTGGGAAACGTGATGTTTTTGTTGTGGGCCTGATATTATCTACTATATGCTTATTTGCATTTTTGTTTTTCTCAAAAGGATCAATAGGACTGGTTTTTATCGCACAAGTATTTCATGGATTTTTCTACGGACTCACCATTCCACTTTTATGGGCTATGATAGCCGATGTAGCTGATTATTCTGAATGGAAAAACAATCGTCGTGCAACAGGTATTATTTTTTCTGCAATGATATTCGGATTAAAAGCCGGGTTGAGTATTGGTGGCGCATTAGTGGCAGGTATTTTAGCTATTTTTGGCTATAACGAACAACTGGCAATTCAATCTGACAGTACAATTATGGGGATAAAGTTATCTGTTAGTGTATTTCCAACCATTACTTTTTTAATGGCAGCTTCTTGTTTATTATTTTATGAAATAGACAAGAAAAAAGAAAATGAAATAGAACATGCCCTTAAAAAAGGTCGCTCAGATTCTGAGAATAAATTGTAAATAATAATCTAAATATATTATGCTATGAAAATAATAAATCGATTTCTAATAATAACATTTTCCACTTTGTTATTACTGGTGTCATGTTCAGCGAAAAAGAGAACAACATTAAAAGATGCTTTTGCAGATAAATTCTTAATTGGAACTGCTATGAATTCGGAGCAAATAAGTGGCTTGGATAGTGCTTCAACCCGTGTAATTAAAGAACAATTTAGTGCCATTGTCCCTGAAAATATCATGAAAAGTGAAGTCATTCAGCCCGTTGAAGGAGAATTTAATTTTTCGTTGGCTGATCAGTTTGTCGAATTTGGTGAAAAGAACAATTTGTTTGTTACCGGACATACTTTAATTTGGCATTCACAACTTCCTGCATGGTTTTGCGTTGATTCAAAAGGAAATAACGTTAGTCCTGAGATATTAAAGCAACGGATGAAGACTCACATTTCCACATTGGTTGGTCGTTACAAAGGGCGTGTGAAAGGTTGGGATGTGGTGAACGAAGCAATAGAAGACGACGGTTCGTGGAGGAAAAGCAAGTTCTATGAGATTTTGGGAGAAGATTATATCCGTTTGGCATTTGAATATGCACGTGAGACTGATCCCAAGGCTGAGTTATATTACAACGATTATTCGATGGCTCAAAAAGGACGCCGCGATGCTGTCGTGAAAATGGTAAATAAACTCAAACAGCAGGGTGTGAAAATTGATGGAATCGGTATGCAGGGACATATGACAATGGATTTCCCTACCATCGAAGAATTTGAAAAAAGCATGATCGCATTTTCGAATACAGGTGTAAAAGTGATGATTACTGAAATGGATATATCTGTTTTACCTAAACCGGGTAAAAATTTGGGAGCCGATGTGTCGCTTCATTTCAAATACGACAAAGAGCTGAATCCATATGCCCAGGGGTTGCCCGATTCTGTTGCGACTGCTTTACAAGATCGTTACGCAGGTTTTTTCCGATTATTTATAAAACATAAAGATAAAATCAGTCGGGTTACCCTTTGGGGTGTAAACGATGCCCAGTCGTGGCGTAACAATTGGCCGGTGCACGGACGAACCGATTATCCTTTACTTTTCGACCGGAATAACAATCCAAAACCAATAGTTGAGGCAATTATTAAAGAGGCTGAAGATGTGAAAAAATGAATTTGAAAATTTGAAAATGGAATAATGGAATAATATTTAAACCTGAAATATTGAATATAAAACCTAAATTCCAAAACGCGGAACGCGGAACGTCAAACCTTTCAAACAACAAACCTTTCAAACAACAAACCTTTCAAATCGGAACGCAGTGGAGATCCCGCACCGTAAACGGCATGTACCACTTGCGGGACTCTTCGAACACGAAACCCTAAACAACAAAAACAAAATGAAACAACCAAGATACTTAGTCCCGGATTTATACACAGCCGATCCGGCTGTACATATTTTCAACGGGAAAATTTATATTTATCCATCGCACGATATTGAATCGGGAATTCCTGAAAATGATAACGGTGACCATTTCGATATGCGGGATTATCATGTTTTTTCGATGGATGAAATTGATGGTGAAGTAACCGATCATGGAGTAGTTCTCGATGTGAAAAACATTCCATGGGGAGGGCGACAATTATGGGCTCCCGATGTTGCCTTTAAAAACTGTAAATACTATCTTTATTTTCCATTGAAAGATAAAAACGATATTTTCCGTATTGGAGTAGCCGTGAGCGGTAAACCTGAAGGACCATTTATTCCGCAAAGTGATCCGATAAAAGGAAGTTTCACCATTGACCCTGCCGTATTAGACAATAACGATGGCAATTTCTTTATTTATTTTGGTGGTTTATGGGGCGGTCAGTTACAACGTTACCGGAACAACAAAGTGATTGAAAATCCGGCTGAACCGGCAGATGCTGAACCTGCATTGTGTGCCCGGGTGGCAAAACTCAGCGACGATATGTTGGAATTTGCGGAAGAACCTCGCGATGTACTTATTCTCGACGAAAACGGTAAACCGTTGAAAGCCGGCGACCACGATCGCCGTTATTTCGAAGGTTCCTGGATGCACAAATACAACGATAAATACTATTTCTCTTATTCTACCGGGAATACACACCGGTTGTGTTATGCAATTGCTGACAACCCATACGGTCCGTTTACCTACCAAGGGGTGATTTTAACTCCGGTAGTTGGTTGGACAACCCATCACTCCATCGTTGAATTCAAAGGTAAATGGTATCTTTTCCATCATGACAGTGTCCCTTCCGGCGGAAAAACATGGTTACGCAGCATTAAAGTAGTGGAACTCGAATACAACGAGGATGGAACGATAAAAACGATTGATGGAGGAGGTAATTTAGAATAATAATTTTTTAGATTAATGTTAAAAATGAAAAATAGAAACGGTCGAAAGATAGTGTTATTTATCTTCATTTCACTATCGTTTTCTGCTTTTGCAACTGTCAGGTTACCAAAGCTTATTTCGGATGGAATGGTACTTCAGCGCGATTGCAAGGTGAAAGTTTGGGGATGGGCCGATCCGAATGAAAAAATTACAATCGAAATTGCCGGAAAAAAGCTGGCATGCCAGGCCAATGAAAAAGGAGAGTGGGTTGCATTACTTTCTCCTCAAAAGTCCGGTGGTCCTTTTTCTATGGAAATAACAGGGACAAATTCAATCAAAATCAGTAATATTCTTTTTGGCGATGTGTGGCTGTGTTCCGGTCAGTCAAACATGGAATTACCCATGTCCCGGGTGAAACCAAGGTATGAAGACCTGATTAATAATTCCGAAAATACGAATATTCGTTGTTTTACTGTTTCGCAAAAATATAATTTTAAAAATCCTGAAGCGGATTTTAATATGGGAGAATGGAAAATGGCAAACCCAACAAACGTGTTGAAATTTTCAGCTGTTGCCTATTTTTTTGCAAAAGAATTATATGACAACTATAAGGTTCCGGTTGGTTTGATTAATGCAAGTTTAGGCGGTTCACCTATTGAGGCCTGGATGAGCGAAGACGCGTTGAAAAAATTTCCGGATTTTTATACTGAAACTCTGAAATTCAGAAATGATGATCTTATTAAACAGATCGAAAAATCAGATAATGAGCGTATTGGGACCTGGTATGCTGAATTGGTAAAAAAAGATGCCGGATATAAAAATACAACTAATCACTGGAGTAACTTTGAATTGGTCACGGCTGACTGGGGAATCATGAATATACCCGGATATTGGGCCGATACAGAACTTGGTGCTGTAAACGGCGTTGTTTGGTTCAGAAAAGAAATTCAACTTACATCTGATATGGCAGGAAAACAGGCCAGATTAAATCTTGGCCGGATTGTAGATGCTGATTCGGTTTTTATCAACGGTAGTTTTATCGGAACTACCAGTTATCAATATCCGCCGCGATGGTATACTGTTCCAGCTAATGTTTTGAAAGATGGAAATAATACAATTGTTGTCCGGGTTATCAGTAATTCAGGAAAAGGAGGTTTCGTATTGGATAAACCTTACACATTGACAGTCGGAAACACAACAATTGATTTAAAGGGAGTCTGGCACTATAAACTTGGAGCAAGGATGCCGCCACTCGGGAGCCAGACTTTTATTCGCTGGAAACCTATGGGTTTGTACAATGCAATGATTGCTCCTTTGCGTAATTATAATATTAAAGGCGTAATCTGGTATCAGGGTGAATCGAATACTGGAAATCCGGCAGAATATGCCCAACTTTTCCCGGCTATGATCCTCGACTGGCGAATGCAATTCAAACAAGGTGTATTTCCTTTCTTATTTGTTCAGTTACCTAATTTTATGGAGCCAAATCCAAATCCTGCTCCCAGTAGTTGGGCCGTGCTGAGGGAATCACAGCTAAAAACGCTGTCTGTTCCCAAAACCGGAATGGCTGTTGCTATTGATTTAGGTGAATGGAATGACGTTCATCCGTTGAATAAACTTGATGTGGGAAAGCGACTGGTTTTAGCTGCTCAATATGTTGCATACCATGATAAGAAAGTTGTGTATTCGGGTCCAGTTTATAAATCGATGAAAATTGTGGGGAGTAAAATTGAATTAACATTTGATCATATCGGTAGTGGTTTAATTGTCAAAAACGGACAACATCTTCATTATTTCTCCATTGCCGGTGCTGATAAAAAATTTGTGTGGGCGAAAGCAGAAATTAAAGGCAATAAAGTGATAGTTTGGAGCGATGAAGTTACCAATCCTGTTGCAGTGCGATATGCCTGGGCAGATAATCCCGAGAACGCCAATTTGTATAACCGGGAAAATTTACCTGCTTCTCCTTTTCGTACCGATTCGTGGTAAGCGTTAATTTAATTTATAAAAATCAAATAGAGTTTCATTTAATCTGCTAAAATAGAATTAAAAATAGATGAAAACTGGTATAAAAAGAATTGCTTTTGCAATCATTATCTCGTTAACTTTTACTTCTTTCAAACCTGTAGAACCGTATCTGAATACAAATCTGAGTTTCGAAGAGCGAACCAATGATTTAGTTTCCCGTCTCACTTTAGAGGAAAAAGTTCAATTGTTGCGTTATGATTCTCCGGAAATAAAACGATTGGGTATACCTGCTTATAATTGGTGGAACGAATGTTTGCATGGTGTTGCCCGTTCGGGACTGGCTACCGTTTTTCCTCAGGCTATCGGCATGGCCGCCATGTGGGATACCGATCAAATGTTTGTGAATGCCAATTCAATTTCGGATGAAGCCCGTGCCAAGCATCATGAGTATGTACGTCAGGGGAAACGAGGTATTTATGAAGGATTGACATTCTGGACTCCAAATATTAATATTTTCAGGGATCCACGTTGGGGCCGTGGCATGGAAACGTATGGTGAAGATCCCTTTCTGACTGCAGAATTAGCTATCCCTTTTGTTAAAGGATTGCAAGGCGATGATCCTAAATATCTTAAACTTGTAGCTACTGCCAAACACTTCGCAGTTCACAGCGGTCCCGAATCGACTCGGCACTCCTTCGACGTGTGGCCTAACGACTACGATATGGCTGAAACGTATCTTCCTCACTTCAAACGTACCGTGCAGGAGGCAAATGTTTATTCGGTGATGTGCGCTTATCAACGATTTAAAGGCGCACCCTGCTGTGGCAATAAATATCTGGAAGATTTGGTTCGTAATAAATGGGGATTTCAGGGTTATATTGTTTCCGATTGTTGGGCGATACGTGATTTTTTCGAAAAAAATGCCCATGCTGTGGTGGCAACTCCAGAAGAAGCCGCAGCTATGGCTGTAAAGGCCGGGACTGATTTGAATTGCGGAAATACCTATTATCCTTATCTGATTGGTGCCGTAAAACAGGGACTTATTACTGAGTCTGAAATAGATGTTTCAGTAAAACGGGTCATCTTGGCACGTATGAAATTAGGACAATTCGATCCGGATTCGATGGTTAAATATTCGCAGATGCCTATTAATGTGGTTGATTGCGAAAACCACCGTTTGCTTGCACTTCAATCGGCACGGAAATCGATGGTGCTATTGAAAAATGAAAACAATATTCTTCCTTTTTCAAAACAAATCAAAAGAGTAGCCGTTATTGGTCCTAATGCCAACGATAACGAAGTTCTGTTAGGAAATTATAACGGTTATCCTGCCATTAACATAACTCCTTTTGAAGGAATTAAACAAAAATTGCCTGATGCAGAGGTTAATTATGCCCAGGGTTGTGAATTAGCCGAAAATTTTCCATTTTTATCGGCAGTACCGGCTGATTTTCTTTTTACCGATAAGTTGGCTAAACAAAAAGGATTGAATGCGGAGTATTTCGATACTGTCGATTTGAAGGGTAAACCGCTACATAAACGGATTGATCCGAATGTCGATTTTACCTGGCGTACCAAAGCACCTTTCGATGATTTAAAATATGAACGGTATTCGGTTCGTTGGAAAGGTGTGCTTATCCCCAAAGAAACAGGCGAATATGTTTTAGGAGGCGAAGGTTTAAGCGGATTTAAACTTTTTGTCAATGGGAAACAGATTTTGGATTATAAAAATAATAAACATCATGCCCGCAAAATTTTCCAGCCGATGAATCTGATTGCCGGGAAAGCGTATCACATTAAAATTGAATACAGTCAGGAAGATAATGAATACTCCATTATCCGTTTTTTGTGGGAATCACCCAAAACAAATTTGAAAAACCAAGCTGTCGAGTTGGCTAAAAAATCCGATTTAGTGGTACTTTGTATGGGATTGAGTCCGCTGTTGGAAGGTGAAGAAATGAAAGTAAATGTAACTGGTTTTTATGGAGGCGACCGGACGGATATTAAGTTGCCCGAAATGCAGACCGATTTGATTAAAGAAATTAAGAAACTCGGAAAACCAACCATTTTGGTTTTATTGAACGGAAGCGCATTAGCTTTCAATTGGGAGAATGAAAATATACCGGCTATTTTGGAAGCGTGGTATCCGGGGCAAGCCGGTGGACAAGCCATTGCCGATGTGATTTTTGGTGATTATAATCCTGGTGGACGGTTACCGCTGACTTTCTACAAGAGCATTGACCAGATTCCGGCTTTCGATAATTACGATATGAGTGGCAAAACCTATCGTTACTTTAAAGGAGAACCTCTCTATGAATTTGGTTACGGGTTAAGCTTTACGAATTTTGAATACTCGGTGAAACAAATGCCGGAAACAATTAAAACTGGTGAAAATATCGATGTTTCGGTTGATGTTAAAAACATGGGAAAACTGGATGGAGATGAAGTCGTTCAGTTGTATGTTTCATTGCCTGAAAGTAGATTACGGGTTCCAATCCGTTCACTTCAGGGTTTTAAACGCATCCATTTAGCAGCAGGAGAAACAAAATCTGTGAATTTTACTCTGAAACCCGCCCAGTTTGCCGGACGAAATGCGGATAATGTGGCTTTGGTTGAGCCAGGAGTTGTTCAGATTTCTGTCGGTAGAAAACAACCTGATGTTAAATGTATAGCATCCAGGCAAGTTGTGCAGCAAAATGTGATGATGACCGGAGATGCTTTTACAGTAAATGAGTAATTTTGCAAAATAAGCTGTTTGAAATTATGTATAAAAGGCTCATTGTTTGTATTTTTGTTTTGGGATTTATATTTAGTTCCCATGCCGAGGATGGTAGTCAACTTTGGTTGCGGTTTCATTCCGTTCATCCTCAAAAACAACTTTTTTCGGGAGTGACTGGTACTACTGCTACGACAGCAATGACAGAATTGCAACATGACTGGATGGAGATGACAGGAAAACCACTGTACCAGACTAATAAAATTGAGAATAATTCATTGGTTATCGGAACGATTCAATCCCGGAATATTCGTTCGTTCGGATTATCAAAGGAACTTATTCAATTGGGAGACGAAGGTTATGTAATCAAAACCATTCAGCAAATGAATAAAAAAATTACGGTAATTGCCTCATCAACAGATAAAGGTCTGCTTTATGGTGTCTTTCACCTGTTACGATTAATCCAGACAGATCATTTATCACAAAACCTGAATATCTCAGAGAAACCGTCTTATCAGGTTCGCGTTCTTAATCATTGGGACAATCTGGATCGTACTGTTGAACGCGGTTATGCCGGACGTTCTATCTGGCGTTGGGATGAATTGCCCGGGAAAATATCGCTTCGTTACAAAGCTTATGCCCGCGCAAATGCTTCTATCGGTATTAATGGAACAGTGTTGAATAATGTGAATGCAGCACCGGAAATTCTGTCGGACACAAACCTGCAAAAAGTAAAAGTGATTGCCGGCGAATTGCGTCCCTATAACATCAAAGTTTATTTGGCAATCAATTTTTCATCACCGGCCAAATTAGGAGGTTTATCAACTTCCGATCCCATGAATGCACAAGTACGTGATTGGTGGAAGGATAAAACCAACGAAATTTATCGTATGATTCCCGATTTCGGCGGTTTTTTGGTGAAAGCCAATTCTGAAGGTCTGCCGGGCCCGCAGGATTATGGACGGACGCATGCTGATGGTACCAATATGTTGGCCGATGCACTTAAATCCCATGGTGGTATTGTGATGTGGCGGGCTTTCGTGTATGCACCAACAGGAGACGATCGTGCCAAGTTAGCTTACGAAGAATTTGTTCTGTTGGATGGACAATTCCGTGATAATGTGATTATTCAGGTTAAAAACGGACCGATTGATTTTCAACCGAGGGAACCTTTCAGCCCTTTATTTGGTGGTTTGAAAAAAACGAAATTAATGCCGGAGTTTCAGATAACCCAGGAATATTTAGGGCAGGGAAATCATTTGGTTTTTTTATCACCAATGTGGAAAGAATGTTTGGATGCCGATACATATTGTAATGGAGCAGGATCAACTATTGCAAAAATAACAGACGGAACTTTGTATGGAAATAAAATTTCAGCCATTGCGGGTGTCGCCAATATCGGAGAAGATCCAAACTGGTGCGGTCATCATTTTGCGCAGGCAAACTGGTATGCTTTCGGTCGTTTAGCGTGGAACAACAGCCTGATTTCGAAGCAGATTGCACAAGAATGGATAAAAATGACTTTCTGCTCATCTGATTCTTTTGTAGAACCTATCACTGATATGATGCTTCGTTCAAGGGAAGCTGCTGTAGATTACATGATGCCACTGGGACTTCACCATTTATTTGCCTGGGAACATCATTATGGACCTCAACCTTGGTGTTACATACAGGGAGCACGACCCGACTGGTTGCCATCTTATTATCACAAAGCTGATTCAGTTGGTTTGGGATTCGATAGATCAACAAGTGGGAGTAATGCAGTTTCACAATATTATTCCCCTTTACGTGAAGTATATAACGATCTATCAACTTGTCCTGAGAATCTTGTTTTGTGGTTCCATCATGTTCCGTGGGATTACCGCATGAAAAACGGATTTACCATGTGGGATGAACTGTGTTATAAATATGATTCCGGATTAAAAGAAGTGCGTGATTTCCAGAAAATTTGGGATAAAATGGAAAAATATGTTGATACTCAACGTTTCAAGGGAGTTCAGTCTAAACTTCGGATTCAGGCACACGATGCAGTTTGGTGGAAAGATGCCTGTCTGCTATATTTTCAAACTTTTTCAAAACGACCGATTCCCTACGATATTGAACGACCGGTTTATGAATTAGGAGATTTGAAGAAGATAAAATTGAATATGAAAAGTCATAATTAACCGACAATTTTTCAAAAATTCTAACCTTTAGAAAGTTATAATAATCTTAAACGGGAATGTTTACTGCAATAGAAGTAATCGAAGATAAAGAATTAAATGTAAACTGATCCGAAATAATACATATCCTGTACTGAAAAATAGTTTAACAAAAAATAGAAATAAAAATTATGCAAAAAGTTTTTGAAGTGAAAAATCCGGACTTTGAATTAAGTCCATTTACCGGGATGACGAAAAGGCATTATATTGAATGTGCTAAATATATTCTGGAAAGAGCCTTTAAACACGTTGATTCATTAGAAACATCCATATCATTTCCTACCGTTCCGGGGAAAACATATCCACAGCCAAACGCTCCTGAATGGCGTTATCGTGCTGCAGATTTTGAAGCCCTTGAACGAACTTTCAATCTTGCCGGACCACTTATTCATAATGATCCAGAAGTAACCATAAACAACATAAAATTGCGTGACTATTATAGTTTGCATATATACAATGCATTTACGCCTGGCCATGCTAACTCAATACCTCTACCCGAAGAACTTCCAGACTCAACGTATCAGTTTACTTGTGAATTTGGTGGTTTGTTTAAAACCTTGCTTCTTATGCCGGATACTATTTGGTCGGGTTACACGCAAAAGCAAAAAGACGAGATGGTTGAATGCATTTCAAAATGGGGACACCACAGAACAACACAGAATAACTGGCGTATATTTAATGTTACAACCCTTTCCTTCCTTAAAAAACACGGTTATGAAATTGATGATGAATTATTAAAAAGTCATCTTTTATGGATTGCTTCTTATCATTCGGGCAATGGATGGTATCTGGAACAAACTTACAATTACTATACAATTAGTTTATTTATTGTATATTTAACAATATGGAACAGAACCTTTGGTGATGAGTTTTACCCTGAAATCGCTGAAACCATTGAAAAATCCGCCCAAGAATTATATAAAACGTATGTTAATTTCTTCGGAAGGGATGGTTATGTAAATATGTGGGCAAGAAGCATCACTTACAGAACCTGGATATCCGGAGGTTTCCCTGTTTCTTTTTTATTGAAAGGAGGATCGCCATTGGATCCCGGAATGGCCAGAAGGCTTTGTTCCGGTTCTTTACTCCAGTTTGTAACTCGTGAAGAATTTTTTGAAAATGATATACCGAGCCTTGGTTATTACAGACATACCGAATATATTTTACAAAACTATAGTTGTGCCGGTAGTCCTTTTATCATGTTTATCCCTTTTATTGCCTTGGCATTGCCCGATGATTCTCCTTTTTGGACAGCCAAAGAAAATGAAGGTTTTTGGAAAGAGCTTGGAAACGAAACAAATGTTGAAGTTCTGAATAATCCGGGAATTGTACTTGCGAACCATGGAAAAACAGGAACTTCCGAAATAATACCCGGTAAAGTTTACTACCAGGACCCAAATTATTCCAAACTTGCATACAACACACATTTCCCTTGGGAGGATCATAACCCACAAGGTGGAACTGCTATGGAATACAGTTTCAGAAGCCTCGATCCAAGAGACTTACGTGGTGATGATATTAATTTTTATCTTACAGGTCATAAATTACAAAATAGTTCTGAAAAGAACACTGTATATACCACTTCGGAAAGTATGCTCTATAATGGCGTCAGGAAGGATGTGATTTATAGGCAGGCTATTATGCGAAAACCACCCAATAATGGTGTAGGATATATTATTGATCTGGCTGAAATTATTATTCCCGGAGGTATAATCAGAGTTGACCGCTCACGCATGGCATTTGAATATGAGCTAACATTAGGAAACTATGGTTTACCGCATATAAAAGGGGTAAAAGCAGTTGTTAAGCAATTTGAAGATGGCAATAAGAAAGTGATTACCGCATCCATCCCAGGAAGAAAAGTGGCATTGATAACCTATAACGGATGGGATGAAGTGAGAAGTTTAACTCATGAGGGACGAAATGCGGAAGCTGATGAAAGTACAGTTGTGTATGCTCATAAACAAAGAGTGGAAAAAAATCCTCCAATGGAATTGATGGTATCTGTTTTACTTCATAAAATGGATGATACGGAATGGACCAAGGAAGAATTATCACCCATAAAAAGCTTTGAAATTATGGATATAACCCCTACTTTTTCAGCTTTGGGTGCAAATATTATCCTTAACAATAACAAAAAATATGAAGTAGATTTTATTGATATAGATGGATACCGTTCTTGCTAGCTAATTAGTAAAAAATAAAACTGAAAAAGATTAGTTCAGACTTTTTATGTTAAAATAAATACTGTTATGAACAGTGACAAAATGCAGATTGTAAATTGATATGGAATCTAAATATTTGAATGTTTAGCAGTAAATGTAACTAAAGACTGATGATTTGAAAGAAAATAGTGATAAATGTAACCATTAAACAACTATATGAACGCATGAAGCAATTCTCTGAATTTGAAATGATATATATTTGTAATTGTTAAGTTTACAATATCTGTGTTTTTGATATTCTGTGTTTTGAGAATTTTGCTTAAGTAACTAAACCAATTAAAAGTAACTAAACCAATTGTGAAAAGAATAATATTGCTCGTTTGGGTTTTGATTATTTCCTTTCTAAGTCAAGCTCAACTTCAGCAATCATTGAATTTTTACGCGGATAAATGTCAAAGTCTGAAAATTGGAACAGCAGTCGGGTCCAACTTTTATACAGCTTATGATAATGGAGATATTTATAATCGAACGATAATAAATAATTTCAATATTTTAGTAGCTGAAAACGAGATGAAGTTTGATGCCATGGAGCCTCAAAAAGGAAATTTCAATTATAATAATTCAGACAAATTGGTGGCGTATGCACAAAAATACAACATGCAACTAAGAGGACATAATCTGTGCTGGCATAGCCAATTACCTTCATGGATAACGGCAGGGCTGACAAACGGAATAGCAAACGGAACATTTACACGTACGAGCTTACAAGCAATTTTAAAGAATCATATTAACACTATTGTTACCCGATACAAAGGAAAAGTGCAGCAATGGGATGCGGTAAACGAACCGTTTAATGATGGAACCGGAACGTTAAGGAACAGTATTTGGCAACAGGTAATTGGAAATGATTATATCGATTCGACTTTTGTGTGGGCGCATAGAGCCGATCCGGATGCAAAATTGTACCTGAATGAATACAGTGGCGAAATGTATGGAGATACAAAATCGGAAGCAATGTTTAATTATGTGAAATCAATGAAAGATCGCGGAATACCCATTACAGGCGTGGGGTTTCAATGCCATTTTATGGTTAATACAATCAACTTTACCAAATTGGATCAAAATATTAAACGATATGCTGTTGCAGGGTTAGAAGTGATAATAACAGAGTTGGACATACGGATTAAAAATACCGATTATAATTCAAATCCTGCAAAATGGCTGGCTTATCAGGCAAGCGATTATCAGAATATGATTAACATTTGTTTAAATAATTCCAATGCCAAAACCTTTGTTACCTGGGGATTTACCGATAAATATTCCTGGATTCCAAATTTTACAAATAATGCATACGGATATTCTCTGATTTTTGATAATTCATACACGATAAAACCGGCTTATACGAGTATATTGAATGTCCTAGCTACTGAAAGTGCCAGATTAAGTGCAGTTAATCCGGTTAAGGAGACTGCTGAGGTCAGATTATTTTTTACAAACGGTTTGGCTTTTATTAAAACTGATAATGCAATGACCCGATGCCAATTGTTTGATATGAAAGGGAACTGTTTGATTGTTTCGGAAGTCAAAAATAACAAGATAGAAATTCCCTTGAATAATGTTCAAAGTGGAATGTACATATTAAAAGTCCAATTGGAAAACGGACAAACGATTACCCGAAAATTTATACGTTAATTTAATTTCTAACTACATATTTTTTTAATTCAATTATTAATTTAAAAATTTTATTTATTATGAAAAAAATTACTCTTTTATTAGGCGTTTTGGGACTTAGTATGACTATGGCAGCCCAAACAAAAATTACGTTTGAATCCGATGCTATTGGATCATCAGGAGGAGTTACTCCCGTTTGGAGTGCTGGCACAGTAGATGTTGTTGCAAATACGTATACGACAGGTAATCCATCTTCTAAAGCATTGCACGTTTTGAATACAGATTATCTTGGTTTATATTTTACGAATTTACCTCTACCTGCCGGTGCAGAATCTATGTATTCGAAAATTAAAGCAAAATATTTAATTATTGGAGGTGCAGATACAGGTTATCCTACGTTGGAAATTTTTTCTTCTCCAAATAGCTACACAATGGGTGCTACCGAAAAAATAGGTGAAGTTGCTTGGGCAGGTTTATGGGGTAATGCAGAAATTGGAGTTTGGAAAACCGTTGAATTTACTTTTGCAAATGCTACGTTAACACCGATACCAGCCGGAAACCTTGTTTTAAAGTTATCCAAAAGCAGTTGCGAATACCTGATTGATGACGTTGAATTGGTACCTATTCCGGTAGCAACACCAATTTTTACTTTAGCCGATTTTGAATCTAATACAATCGGAGATAATTTGAATATGAGAAGATGGAGTCCGACCGATGCTACAGCAACAGTTGAAGCAAATCCTACAATTCCAACTGAAAAATCTGCCCATATTTTAGCAACCAACTGGAATTCTGCTTTAAGAATGAATATTGTACTTCCTGCAGGAAAAGTGTTAGCAAATTACAATAAATTAACATTTGATGTTTATTTAAATAACCTTGATGGTACTGACAATGTATATAAAAATACAGAAGTTTATGTGGGAGATACAAAGGTAATTGATATTCAAGCTGCTGGAGTAGCTAATGCATGGGAAACAAGAAATTTTACATTGGATAATCTTGCAGGTGGTAATGCTTTTATTCTTGATATTGGGATAAATACAAATAAGGCAAATTATTATCTTGATAATATCAAACTGACGGAAATAAATACTGGTTTGACCAAAAATACAATAAATCCGCTTATGATTTATTGTGCAGGTAATACTCTTCGAATCAGCGAAATTGTAAATCAGGTCGATGTTTATAATGTTGAGGGGCGTTTAATGGTTTCTGCAAAAAACACTTCTAATGTGGATGTAGCAATTCTTGAACGTGGAATTTATATAATAAAAGCAATTAAAGATGGACAAAATTATATCTCTAAAGTTGTAAAATAGATAGTGTGTAGTTAGAAATTTAATATTTATAAGGTTGTCGGGGTCGGAATTTATTCTGACCTCGTTTTTTTAGTATGTCGGGCATGGTATTAAGCTGACAGGATGTAAGTTCCTGCATGTGCCGAGTTGATAGGAAACATTAGCGATTGGCAAGTGTGTTGCAGGTGACTGCAAATCTGAAAGAAGCCCTTAGCAAA
>JADGPS010000024.1 GCA_017882285.1 Paludibacter sp.
ATTCCGAGTATCGGAACAAATAAATAGTACAATAAGACGAACTTGTCCCGACTTGACGGGAGTCGAAATTGGACTATATTATTTGTGCAATCGGTATAAATTACATCATTCACACAATTGGAATTCCTCAAAGCGGAACTTTACATCTTTGTATCCGATGGATGTAACCAAGCTTGCTCTATGTTTTGTCGCCTTCGGACTGCATTGGGAAGGAATATTTTTTGCTGCTTTTAATTCAGAGATTATTTACTCAAAAAGGCAAAATGAATTTCTCCCTTCATATTTTTCTTTCAAAACATACATCGGGAGCGAACTAACAGCGAGATACTATTTTTTATTTTTATTCACCAGTTTAACTACCAGCCAAATAAGTAATACTAGAATGATCAGGCCTAAAATCCATCCAATTCCATACCCATAACCCATTCCCCAACTATTAAATCCATCCATCATAATATTTATTTTTAAATTAATTAAGTTTATCTATTACAGTTTTCAATTTTTTCTCAATTTCAACCGCAATTTCCATTAGTTTTGGATTATTAATTCCTGACATAGAAACTATTGGGTTGACAGCAGCCACCTCAATTGTACCATTTTTTGTTTCCTGAATAATCACATTGCAAGGCAACATGACACCTATTTTGTCTTCTAACTGAAGAGCTTTATAAGCATAACCCGGATTACATGCCCCAAGTATCTTGTATTTCCGGAAATCAAGGTTCAGTTTTTCTTTCAGCTTTTCCTGAATATTAATTTCGGTAAGGACTCCAAAACCTTCTTTTTTCAACGATTCGGTTACAAGTTGTACCGCCTGATCGAAATCTGTACTAATTTTTTTGGTAATGTAGTACTTCATAATTTTAAGTTTTAATGACTATGTACTTAGTTAATAGCTGACAGGCGCATGTTGCAAACAGGGCAATTCCCCGAGGCATTATAGGTTTTGTCCTCTTCGCATTTCATAGGGCATTGGTAAACTGTTTTCGAATTGATACTGCTCACTTCATGATGCTGATGCGCATTCCCACCGCAGCATGAATTTGTCTCTTGATTTTCACTTGACTTGTTCATGATAATTTTTTTTAAAATGTTTTATAATAGTTCAACGTTACTTGAATAACACCTCGAGGATGTTACACAATTTCTTGAATAGTTTACATGATTCTCAGGTTTTCAGACTTCATAAATTGATTTTCTATTCCATTTTATGATCCATCCCTTCCATTTAATTCATACCCTTCATATCCATCTTTCCGCCCATTTTCTTATGCATCATATCCATCATTTGGGGATTTTCCATCATGGTTTTACACATTGAGGACATCATAGTTGAGTCACCTTTACATATTTCCATCATACCGGTCATCATACTTTGCATCATAGCGGGATTCTCTTTCATCATTTTCATCATTGTTCCGTGGTTTTCCATCATCATCATGGTCATCTTTTCATTTCCCATCATCATCATTTTACTGTTTTCATTGTTCATCATAACTTCCATCATGTCGATAGACAGATTACTGTCATTTGCAATGGTGTTCATGATAGCCTTTTTTGTATCCTGATTTGCAAGAATTTTGTTTACATCGGTATTGGATTGACACGATGCGAAAAGAGCAATTAATGCAATAAGCAAGGTAATTTTTTTTAATGTTTTCATAATTGTAATTTTTAAAATGTAGATATTTTAATTAACGAATTTGATTCTTTTAAGTATGGAAAATGTTATAAAATCCTGACAGGAGTTGTGGAACAAATAATTCCAGTTTTTTCACTTTATATGCCCTTTATTTTTAATTCCTCAGATGTAATTTATCCACAACAGCAGACATACTTACCCTCTGACCTTAAACCGGAATATATTGACATTAAGCTATTTAAACCTCACTTTATTTATTTCTCTATTATCCATTTCCTTGCGTCTTCGAATTCTGCATTTTTAAATATGCGAAGTTCACAGGAAAGCACATAGCCAAAGACTTTTGCAAAAGTATTAATCATATCATGATCAGAAACCAATGCAATTTTTTCCCATGCCGAAAGATGTTTCATTCCCATCTTAGCGTCATCCAGCATTGCATTCAAATCGAAATCGCTGAAATTGCTTCCAAGATGGTACAGCATATTGATTTTTTTGTTTGCTTTTAATTTTTCTTCTAAAGCAGGAATCAATACTTTTTCATAATCTTCACCGGTAATTTTTCCTTCTGATGAAACGCCAGAACATTATCTGGTAAATCATTCATTATTTTTAGCATATCGTTGTTTTTAATCAAGATTAATCGCTGAATTCATCCAATCCATTTCACTATTATTCGACTTGCTTTTTTGTTGGAATAATGAAAAGTGGAATAGTCGAATGTTCTAACACACTTTCTGCAACGCTGCCCAGAAGTATATTTTCCAGCCATTTTCTGCTGTGGGTGCCAATAACAATAATATCTGCTTTTAGTTCTTTTGCTGATTCCAATATTGATTCAGCAGTATCGCCCTCTTTAATAATGGTTTGAATGGTTTCGTCTCCAAGATCGTGTTTCGTTTTATCAAGAAATTTTTGAGAAACTGCTTTTAGATCACCAACACTATTTATTTGTACTGGAGCCATAGCCATGTATGATGAATAATATAACACCGGGTTTGATATTACATGCAGTAATATAACTTCAGCATTCATATCCCTGGCCATTGAAAAACCTTCATTAGCTACTTTTTGTGCAGTTTGATCATAATCAATTGCAATCAATACTTTTTTCATTTTTATTTGTTTTAATGTTCATTAAAGTGTTTTTTATCGGGACCAAATTAAATATATGGAATAGGATGAGTGTTACATTATTTATGAAAAGAGTTACATCATTCACACATTTCCCTATTTCAAGTGGATTATACTTTTTCTCCCGGTGGATCAGCAAGTCCTTCCGGTGGCAAAATATCCGGCAAATCCAGGCGTGCCACGCCAATTCGGGCATCTGCCATTCCATAATATACATCGAATCGATTGGGCATGCCAATATCATCGCGCCGATCAATGCCGGTAGGAAACACAACGTTTGGCACTATTCCGTTCCGTTCTTCGGGTATAATTGGATTTAGTACAGGATGTATCGAACGATAATGTATAATACGTGGATGTTTTTCGGATAAAACCATCACACCGGCAGAATAACAGAGATGTTTTGTTTCATCTTCTGCATTGTCAATTTCACTTACACCGTGATAAATTATCAACCAACCATGTTTTGTAAGAATTGGCGGAGTGCCACCTCCAATTTTAAGCCGTTCCCAGGGAGAAACAGGCGTAGCAAGCCGGTGATGTGAATTAAATAAACCAAGTTCATGTAAATCCTTACCTTCTTCGGGCATCGGACAATAGGAAATCCACATACTTTCATGATAAATATCTATTTTTCTGGAATCTGCTTTTTTTTCTGTTTCTTCAGGACGGGTGTTTGGAAATAGCGGCCGGTGAATTATGGCCATTTGCATTTTGCCCGAATGGTTGGGAATGGCAATAGGGAAAAGGCTGGCATCTTTGTCGTCCACATGAGCAAAATCAATTCCAATAAACGATTCAAAATTAGCAAGTCCAAGTCGTTTCCAATGAAATAAATCTTCTGAAATAGCAAAGGCAATTCTTGGTCCGTTGGAAGAATGCGCGGTATAAGTCATCAAATAACGTTTGAGTGGTTCCATGTAAGTTACCCGGGGATCCTCGCAACCGCCACTACCATCTGCTCGGAATTCATATTCAGCTTCAGGCTCTAATGCTATTCCGAGCCGTTCAACCCCATAAGGATCTCCGGCATCATTAAACAGAACCCTTGCAATGCCAATTCGTGAATAATTCCCTTTTGACACGATTCGGGGAAAAAGGTAAAGTTTACCATCCGGACCACGTACGGCAGCCGGATTTAGGGTACCTTCCACTTCCATCGGGTTTCCGGGTTCCGGTTCCATAATCACTCCCATTCGTTTTAATTTTAATCCACTCATATTCACACATCCAATATTTTTTTTACATTAATTAGAATCCAAACAAGCAATAATTGTTTCGATCACTCGTTTCGACTCTTCCGGGCCTTTTATCCTGATTGACACTACGCCTGCTTCTTTGGGCGGATAGTCGTTTCCTCCGGGAAATATTGCATCACCAATAAAAATCATCTCTTCAATTTTAATGTCAAGCTTATCCCGAAGTTTCATAATTCCATACCCTTTATCAATTCCGGGTTTGGTAATATCAACCGAGGTTGTTCCACCAAGATGAACAGAAAACTCGGGAATTGATTCACTCAGTATTTTCTGAATCTTCTTCCGTTTTGTGAAATCAGGATCCCATTTTGTTTTTTCTTTGATGGGAGCTTCTTGACCCAATGCGGAATAGGTTATTTGGCTACCACGATCCTCAATAGTTTCACCCCAAACTTTTTCTATATTAAAACCAACGGTAATAAGTGCATTTTTTAACGCATCAATGATTTTCTTTTTTTCTTCCGCGTTGAAATCTTCTGAATATATTTTTTTCCAGGTTCCATCATATTGATAGAATTGTGTGCCGCAGGTTGGAAGTAGCGACAAATTTTTCAATACATCATCAGGTGGAAGATTGGAGAGAATTTGTTTTTCAAACTGTGGCCATCCACCTCCTGAAATAATAGCTACTTTGACAATTCCGAGAAGCTCATTCAGCAGCGCAGCCATTTCAGCATCGAGAGACGATTTACTTTCGGCAAGTGTTCCGTCCAAATCAAATACAATGAGTTTCTTCATTCGGGGAAATATTAATATTGTTCGATTATTTATTCATTTTGTCATTGAATTCACCTCGCCTTGCTGCTAAGTTGCACACTGTCTGATGATACAAAGCCTTCTGTGCTTCCGTTACATTCTTTTCTTTTCCGAGCCAGATATCCAATGCGGGCTGTTGAATAGCACGACCGAATGAAAAGGATAATTCCCATGGAAGTTTGTTTTTAAACCGAACATTTATAGCATTCAGACGAGCCGAAGCCAGTTCCGAAGATTGCCCGCCCGACAAGAATGCAATTCCCGGAACTGCTGCCGGAACAGTACGTAACAGACATTTTATTGTTGCATCCGCTACCTCATCAATCGATTCTTGTTTTTCACAAGCCAATCCGGGTACAATCATGTTTGGTTTTAAAATCATGCCTTCGAGCAGCACTCCTTGTGTATAAAGTTGATTGAATACCGTATGCAGTACTTGTTCGGTCACTTCAAAACAACGTTCCATCGTATGCTCACCATCCATAAGCACTTCCGGTTCTACAATCGGAACAATTCCTTCTTCCTGGCATAATGCTGCATATCGGGCCAATGCCTGTGCATTTGCTTCGATGCATGCCTGAGTCGGAATACCTTTGCCAATAGTAATTACAGCCCGCCATTTTGCAAATTTCAATCCCATTTTAGCATATTCTTTGAGTCGGTCACGTAAATTATCCAACCCTTCGGTAATCTTTTCTCCGGGATGGCCTGCCATAAGTACAGTACCGCCATCTACTTTAATTCCGGGAATAATTCGGTTGTCGGTCAGGGATTTAATAAAAGAAGTGCCGTCCATTAAGTGCTGACGAATTGTTTCATCAAACAGGATGGCTCCACTAATACTTTCATTCAATCCGGCAGTTGTGACAATCATTTCGCGATAGTCACGCCTGAGTTCTGCTGTTTCCGGAATTCCCAGTTTTGCAAATCGTTTATTACAGGTTGGATAACTTTCGTCCATAGCCAGCAAACCTTTGTTGTCGGCAACCATCGCTTGAGCGGTGTCTATTAGTTTTTGAATATTTATTTCTGATAGTATCATAATTAACAGGATGTGTTTTAACTCTTTTATATCAATGCTGGTTTGTTATAATTATTATTTTCGTTTTCCAAAACTGCTATTTTTGAAAGTCGACGAATGAATCTTTCATCCGCTTTGAAACGAGCATGCAAGAAAGTCAATGCCAATTCCAACGCTAAGTTATATCCGGTAATTTGACCTCCCAGACATATCACATTCATGTTGTCATCTTCTACTCCTTGATGAGCAGAAAATGAATCAGTGATTAATGACGCACGCACACCATGCACTTTATTGGCTGCAATGCAAGCCCCTACACCACTCCCACAGATTGCCAAGCCCCGGGCGACATCACCTTTCGCCACGGCCTTGGCTAATGGAATTACAAAATCAGGATAGTCATCATCCGAAACCAATTCATTAGCGCCAAAGTCTTCTACTTCAAAACCGGAATTTCTAAGAGCTGAAGCAAGTTGCACTTTCAACTTAAAACCGCCATGGTCAGCAGCTACACCAATGCGCATCATTTCAGATGTTTGTTGAGCACTTCCTTTTTCTATATTTTTTTCTGATTCCATTTCCAGTTGCGTATTTCCGGCAAATCCTCGCCATGTTTATTAATATAGGTTCTATGTTCAATAAGTTTTTCCTCCAGCATTAGTTTCAGTTTAGCCGCTTTGTCACTCATTTGTGGCAAACGATTTATTACATCTATTACCAGATGAAACCGATCAAGGTCGTTGAGCACCAGATTGTCAAAAAAAGTAGTTATGGTACCTTCTTCCTTATAACCACGAACATGCATGTTTGCATGGTTTGTACGGCGGTAGGTAAGAAGATGTATTAGTTTTGGATATCCGTGAAAGGCAAAAACAATAGGTTTATCTTTTGTAAACAAAGCATCGAACTCTGAATCGGTTAATCCGTGTGGGTGTTCTGTACTTGGTTCAAGTTTCATAAGATCGACCACGTTAACCACCCTGATTTTCAGGTCAGGTAAATGTTCCCGTAGAATGGAAACTGCTGCCAGTGACTCAAGCGTTGGCACATCACCGCAACTGGCCATTACTACATCCGTCTCCGAACCCTGATCATTACTTGCCCATTGCCAGATACTAATTCCGCGGGTACAATGTTCTATTGCTTCTTCCATGTTTAACCATTGAGGTGCCAGATATTTACCGGCAATAACAACATTTACATAATTGCGGCTTCGTAAACAATGATCTCCAACGGATAATAAACAATTAGAATCCGGTGGCAGATAGACACGTACAATGGAAGCCTTTTTGTTTACCACATGATCGATAAATCCCGGATCCTGATGGGTGTCGCCATTATGCGCCTGTTGCCAGACGTGGGAAGCAAGCAGGTAATTCAGTGATGCTATTTTTTTTCTCCAAGGCAATTTATTACAAATTTTCAGCCACTTAGCATATTGATTAAACATCGAATCGACAATATGAATAAATGCTTCGTAGCTGGTAAACAGCCCGTGTCGTCCGGTGAGCAGGTATCCTTCGAGCCAGCCTTCGCATTGATGCTCGCTCAATATTTCCACTGCTCGTCCCTGGGTTGATAGAAATTCGTCATTATCTTGTGTTTGAGCTTCCCATTGCCGGTTGGTCACCTCAAAAATGGCGTTCAAACGGTTGGAAAGGATTTCGTCAGGGCCGAAAACCCGAAAGTTGTTTTGTTCTTTATTAAGTTTTATCACATCACGAAGGAACTCACCAAGCACATGTGTGTCAGAAGACATAACAGAACCCGGCGATGCAATCTGAACCGCATGGTTCCGAAAGTCCGGCATAATCAGGTCGTGCAGCAGCAAGCCACCGTTGGCGTGCGGATTAGCACCCATTCTTCGTTCTCCTTTTGGTGCAAGCTCGGCCAATTCGGGCAAAAGGCGACCGGTCGTGTCAAAAAGTTCTTCCGGCTTATAGCTTTTCATCCAGTTTTCAAGCAATTGTAAATGATGTGGATGATCGGAATCTACGAGCAGTGGAATTTGGTGGGCACGAAATGTTCCCTCAATTTGGAGTCCATCTACTTCTTTCGGTCCGGTCCAGCCTTTAGGTGAATTGAATACAATCATTGGCCAGCGCGGACGAGTGGCATCATTATTGTCTTTGGCATTGCTTTGAATTTGTTTAATTTCTTCAATAGCAGTATCTAAAATACCAGCCATGAGTTGATGCATTTTTTCCGGTTCATCACCTTCTACAAAATATGGTGTCCACCCACAACCTTTGAGAAATTGTTCCAGTTCCTCACGCGGGATACGAGCCAGAATCGTTGGATTGGCAATTTTGTAGCCGTTAAGATGCAAAATTGGCAGCACAGCCCCATCGGAAATCGGATTCAGAAATTTGTTGGAATGCCAGGCAGTTGCCAACGGACCAGTTTCTGCTTCACCATCACCAATTATACAAGCTACAATTAATTCAGGATTATCAAATGCTGCTCCAAAAGCATGACTTAGTGAATATCCCAATTCTCCACCTTCGTGAATTGATCCGGGACAATCGGGCGAAACATGACTGGGAATTCCACCCGGAAAAGAAAATTGAGTAAACAACTTTTTCAGTCCGGCTTCGTCCCGGGTAATGTTCGGGTAAACTTCAGTGTAAGTACCTTCGAGGTAAGTATTACCTACCAAAGCTGGCCCACCGTGACCTGGACCTGCTATATAAAACATATCCAGATCGTATTTTTTAATAACCCTGTTCAAATGAGCATAAATGAAATTTTGCCCCGGCGTGGTGCCCCAATGCCCCAGCAGCATTTTCTTAATATGAGACTGCTTTAGCGGCTCCCGAAGCAATGGGTTTTCGTGGAGGTAGAGTTGTCCGACTGAAATATAATTAGCTGCACGCCAATAGGCGTTCATTTTTTGCAGAAGATCTTGGGATAAAGTTTTGTTTTTAGTTTCCATCTTTTAGTTGTTTCGTTTTAATTTTATGGTTACAATTATTTTAGCATTTGACGAACTGTTTTCGCCATCATCCATTCCTCATCAGTATTTATTACTCGAACTATCACGCGACTATCATCCGTTGAAATAACGGGTGCATTTGCGTTATTCATTTTCTCATCAAGCTCAATTCCAAAGCATTGTAATCCTTCGCAAATGCGGGAGCGTATCTGCGGACTGTTTTCGCCAATGCCCCCTGCAAAAACCACAATATCTAATCCGCCGAGCACTGCAACAAAAGCGCCTACCCACTTTTTGGCCTGATAGCAAAATAAATCCACTGCTTCGGCTGCCCTATAATCAGTAGTTTCCTGCTCCAGCAAATCATGCATATCGGAACTAATTTCGGAAACGCCAAGAAGACCAGAATCATGGTTGATTAAATGATTGAACTGTTTAGAGTTTAGGTTTTCCGAGTTCATCATATACCAAGCTACACCCGGATCCAAGTCACCGGGACGTGAACCCATTATTAAACCACCCGCCGGTGTAAAACCCATGCTGGTGTCTATACTTTTGCCTTCGCTTACAGCAGCCATACTTGCTCCATTTCCCAAATGAGCCAATATCACCCGACCATGAGCAGCTTTAGAACCTTCAATTCGTGTCAATTCTTCCATTAAATAAGAATAGGAAATACCATGAAAACCATATCGTTGTATTCCTTTCGTATCAAAACGGCGAGGAATGGGAAGCAATTTTGCTACCCGGGGCATGGTGGTGTGAAATGCGGTGTCAAAACAAGCTACTTGCTTCAATTTTGGATAATGCTGAAGGAAAGTTTCAATTAATTCAATCTCATTCGGTAGATGATCGGGATCATACGGAATAATCTGACGAAGTTCATCCAATAATTCCGGTGTGATGCGTTCTGATTTGGTGTGGTGCATTCCATGAACAATCCGATGAGCCACAGCCTTTACCGAAGCGAATTCGACTTGGTTTTCGAGCCAATTCATCAGATAAGTCGAAGCCATCTTGTTATCGGAAGCATGTATCGGAAGTGTATTTTTCTGATTTTCGCCCTCGACATTGTATGTCAATGTGGAATCTGTTAACCCAATTCGATCAATTTTACCATGAAATAAGTGTGTAAGAGTTTTATTAGCTGTATATAGTGCAAACTTGATGGTGGACGAACCACCGTTTATAATTAATATGCAAGCTTTATCAATTTTCATTACTGCTTTTCATTTTTATTCCGTCGATAGTCCGCATGAGGCTAACTCAGCTAAAGTAGAGGCATAATCCAGATGGGTAATGCTTCTGATTCCCATGTCTCGGGCAATATCAATAAACATCTGCGTATCATCGATATACAATACATTTTCGGGCAATACATGAGCGATGTCCAACGCCAGCCGAAAAATATCCGCATCGGGTTTCCGAATATGAACGAAACAGGAGGAAATGAAGAAATCGACAAACTTATTCAACTGAAATTTATTTATCCGATATTCATTTAACTCCCGTGCTTCGTTGTTGATCACCGCTATTTTTAAATGATACTTTTCTTTCAACCGCCGCATTAATTCAATCATATTTTGGTCGGGAGTGGTTTGAGCAAACATAAATTCACGAAAAATTTCAGGAGTAAAAGGACGTTCTTTGTAGAATATTATCCTATTGAGGTAGTCACTCAACGAGAGTTTTCCCTCTTCAAAAGTAGCCATAACCAGTTTGTGCCGACTTTGCATTTCGTCATAATTTAAATTAAATGCTTTAGCAGCAGCTATGCGTGATACATGTCCCCATCCATTAGTAAGCAACACATCACCAATATCTAAAAATAAAGTTGTAATTAAATTTGAATTACCCATTTTAATATAGTATTTGCAGCCTAATCAGACTGACGATTTCTTAATTAAAGTCTTAATTAATAGATCATACGATGCGATGAATTTTTGGACACCGTCATCTTCCAGTTTATTGGTGATTTCATTAAAATTAATGCCAACTTCAGATAATTCGGATAAAACCCATGAAGCTAATTCTATATTCTCTTTTAATAAGGACACAGGCTCACCGTGGTCGCGATAAGCTTCGAGTGTTTTAAGCGGAATAGTATTGACTGTATTTGGTCCGATAAGTGCTTCTACATATTTAATATCACTATAACCGGGATTTTTAGGACTTGTACTTGCCCAGAGAAGCCTTTGGGGTAAGGCTCCAAGCTTAGCGAACTCTTCACTTTCAAATATTTCCTGATAAATTTTATACGCCACTTTTGCGCTCGATATGGCAACTTGCCCGCGTATCTTTGTTGCAAAATGCGCTTGTTCACCTCCCAGAGCAACAAAATCCGCTTCTTTAGGATCAATTACAGCATCAATGCGACTTAAAAAGAAACTGGCTACCGATGCAATTTTGTCTACTGGTTTGCCTTGATTTATTCGATCCGTGATACCGGCAATATATGCTTCAGCTACCTCCCGGTATCGCTTTAATGCAAACAGCAAGGTAACATTCACATTAATTCCTTCGCTAATAAGTTGCCGTATGGCTGGCAGACCTTCTTTAGTTGCCGGAACTTTAATGAGGACATTGGGTCTGTTTAGTGCCGCCCACAATCGACGAGCTTCTTTAATGGTTCCATCGGTGTCATGTGCCAGATGTGGGTTAACCTCCAGACTCACAAATCCATCTTTCCCATCGGTTTTTTCATATATTGTTTTGAACTCATCGGCTGCATTCTGTACATCGCGCAGACATATCGTTTCATAAATCAGTTGAATGTTCTTCTCTTTGAGGGCTATTTCGCTAATGTCTTTATCGTATATATGGCTTTCAGCAATCGCTTTTTCAAAGATGGATGGGTTTGAGGTCATTCCGCGTAATCCATCTTCCTTAATCAACAGTTTCAATTTGCCGCTCGTAATCAAATCGCATCGAATATAATCGAGCCAGATTGACTGACCCAAAGCTTCTAATTTTTTTAAAGGATTTTCTTCCATTATATTTCCTTTTTATGTTTTTAATACGAAAACGCACGTTACGTTCCTGTTGTAAAGTCCTTATTTTGAGAATAGAATCAGTTTTGTTTTTTTGTTGGAATGATAAAAAGTGGCAAAGTGGTACTCTTTAATACGTCTTCCGCTTCACTTCCCATGATGATATTTTCCAGCCATTTCCGGCTATGTGAGCCCATAACAATAATATCCACATTCAGTTCTTTAGCCGTTTCCAGAATCGTTTTAGCAATTTCTCCTACTTTTATAATGGTTTTAATTGATTCGTTTTCAAGGTGTTTCTTTGTTTTATTAAGAAATTTTTGAGTTGAATCTTCTAAATTGCCAATAAAATCAACCCGCAATTCACGCATATAAGAATATTCGGAATAATAAACCGGTTGTTCGGAAATTACATGCAACAATATCGTTTCAGCATTCATGGCCTGTGCCATCGAGAAACCTTGTTCTGCTACTTTTTGTGATGTTTCATCATAATCAATCGCAATCAATACTTTCTTAATTTTGTTCGTTTTCATGTTCGTTGGATATTTAAATTATAACTAATTTCAATTTGTATTTTGTAGAAATAGTACTGTAAACATTGTTTTCAAAAAAGGCATTTACCTCATTAAGCAAAGAACAATACTTTCAGCCTGAATTGTATTACATAATTTTTGGAGATTGTTGCATGATTCACACATTCTAAAAGACAAAATATTGCCCTGAAGGTTTTGCTACAGATTGAGAGATTGCATAAATGCAATCAACTTTTGGCAAATTGGGAATCAAAGATTGGAGTTTTGTCGGAAAGTGGGGAAGTTGGGAAACTGGATATTTGCCGTATGATTTTCAATCGACCTTTTCTACGCTCGGCAGAGCTCGAATAAATTCTACTCTGCGCTCACTTATGCAAATATTGTGACAGAAAAAAACAACAGCAGGGTTGATTGTGCGGAAGCCGACAAAAAGACCGTGCAAGCCCAGAGGTACGATGGGCGGGGATTTTTGGCGGCTGGGGATTTGCCCTGCGGAGCTGCCCGTAATTATCTTTCAGGCTTGTCTGACCGCTTTCTGTATAAAACAAAAACAGACCAATTCATTGAATTGATCTGTTTTAAGTATAAATATAGTGTGTTCTTAAAACATTTTCTTTTTGAACCAAAACGCCACATTTACCAATCCAATCATTACCGGAACTTCCACTAACGGACCAATGACAGCTGTAAACGCTTCACCGGAATTGATACCGAAAATAGCAATGGCAACAGCAATAGCCAATTCAAAATTGTTACTGGCAGCTGTGAATGATAATGTAGTTGATTGTTCGTAAGTTGCACCTGCTTTTTTGCTCATAAAGAACGAAAATACAAACATAACCACAAAATAAATAACTAACGGAATGGCAATGCGCAAAACGTCCATTGGGATTTTTACAATGTATTCGCCTTTGAGCGAGAACATGACAATGATTGTAAACAGTAAGGCAATGAGCGTTAGTGGTGAGATTTTAGGAACAAACTTAGTTTCGTACCATTGAACGCTTTTCACGCGGGTAAGAATGAAACGGGTAAGAAAACCTGCAATCATTGGAATTCCCAAATATATAAATACACTTTTTGCAATGGCACTCATAGTAATTTTTGAAACCGAATCATTTACCGGAAGACCAAACCAACCGGGTAAAACGGCAATAAAAAACCAAGCGTAAACTGAGAAAAGTAAAACCTGAAAAATGGAGTTGAACGCTACTAATCCGGCAGCATATTGACGGTCACCCTTTGCTAAATCATTCCATACAATGACCATTGCAATACATCGGGCTAATCCAATGAGGATAAGACCATACATATAATCAATGTTGAATTGGAGAAAGATTATGGCAAGTAAAAACATCAATACGGGTCCGATAATCCAATTCTGAACTAATGACAAACCAAGTATTTTGGTGTTTTTGAATACGTCGCCCAATTCTTCATATTTGACTTTTGCCAAAGGTGGGTACATCATAATGATTAAACCAATGGCAATTGGAATATTTGTTGTTCCCACTGAGAAGTTGTTCCAAAATGCAGCAACATTGGGGCTATACCAACCTGCAAAAACGCCAATGAACATGGCTATGAAAATCCACAGAGTCAGATAACGGTCAAGAAATTTCAATCTTGTTTTCATAGTTGTGGCTTAATCTGTTCGATATAAAGTTTATAAAAACCGTCTTTGATTTCGTCGCGAACACGGATAAATTCGCTCCAGATAAATTCTTCTGTTCCTTCGGCGTGACTTGGGTCGTCGAAACCCATGTGTAAGCGGTGTTTTACTTTGCCAAAGAATGCAGGACATTCTTCGTTTGCACCACCGCAAACAGTGATTACATAATCCCATTCATCTTTCAGGTATTTATCTACTGAGTCGGAAGTATGTTGACTAATGTCTATTCCGGCATCTTTCATAGCAGCAACAGCTTTTTCGTTGAGTTTGCCCGAAGCTTGCGTTCCTGCCGAACAAACGGTAATGTTTTTATCGAACGATTGTAAAAAGCCATGTGCCATTTGACTGCGGCAAGAGTTTCCTGTACAGAGAATTAAAATTTTCATAAATTGTTGATTTGATAATTTGAAAATGAAAATAAGTTGAAAAATTAACCACAACAACTGCTGCCACTTTTTTGTAATCCTGCTAAACGAAAACCGTTTGAGCCAATTTCTATGGTAACGTCTGCCAATTGCGAAATTAAATCATTGGCAATGAAAAATTCAATATCCTGAATGGATAGGACTGTTTCGTTAGAACCAACATGTTGTGCAATATCCATTTGGATAGATGGACCACAGCATCCTGCTGTGCTAAAAATATGGATGCCTGCATCCGGTTTGTCGAATTCAGCAATGATTTTTTTTAATTCAATAGCTGCCTGATCGGTAATGTTCATATTATTTTGTATTTAAACTGTTTACTTATTGAAAATTTTATCCGAAAGTGCTTTTACCTTGTCAATTCCCACAATTTCGGATGATTGAAGTGGAATGGCAAACAAGGGTTTTGACTCATACAATTCTTTTGCTTGTTGCAAATAGTGTTGTTGCAATTTCCAACGTTCCAACGAGAAATTGTCGGGGCAATCTTCTTTGTTTAAAATGTTATTTAAAAATACGCCTTGAGATTGAATGCCAACACGTTCCAAATCTTTCATAGCCCTGAAACTTTCGTGTAATGGTGTAAATTCGGGATAGGCTACCAACAAAAAGCTTGCTTCATCCGGGTTTTTCAATCGCAGAATCAATGCTTCAATTTTAGTGTTTTCGGTACTTATTTCATTTGTTGCATTTCCCTTCATATCCATTTGCTTTTTGTATTCAAATGGTAACTCCAAAAGTCGTAACGTGTGTCCGGTTGGTGCTGTATCTAAAACAAAATAATCCCATTCCGGTTCGTTTAGCAAATTGGCAAACTGCTCAAATATGGCGATTTCTTCTGTACAAGGTGATTCTAACTCTTCTTCCAACTGCGCAACAAGTTCATCGTTATAGCCGTTTGCTTTGGCATCGTTCAGTATTTTTGCGCGATATTCTTCAACCGCTTCTTTTTGGTCGATATTCGCTGCCCAAAGATTCCCCGTCACCTTTACAGGAATATGATTAACCTCTGTTTCCAGCACCTGTCCGATATGCGCTGCCGGGTCGGTAGTGAAGAGTAAGGTTTTTCCTTTTTCGGCTAATTTCATAGCAACAGCACAGGCTGTAACTGTTTTCCCCACGCCTCCTTTGCCTGTTAATATGGCTATGCGGCTATGATGTTTCTTTTCCAATAAATTGACAAGCACTTCGGGGGAAGTAAAATCATTGAAAAGTTTACTGTCAATGAATTTACTCTGTATCGTTGCCTTTTTTTGCTCGAAAGCAATTTCGCCCAGTAAAGCAATATTTTCTACGCCTTTTACTTCCGACTGCTGCATAGGTACTTCGGAAGTAGCATCGGGAAAATAAGCTTGCAATTCAATGATATATTTTTTTTGATTTTCGGCAATCTTACCAAAAATTCCTTTAATGGAGTTGTTGTTTGGATAAACGCCATTTATAATCAGGTGAAAGTTGTGAATTCCCGTTTTTTCAAGTTCAGTACGAGCCCTAAGTGTTTCGTATACCGACGTTTTTTCGGGTCGGCTCACCAAATAAACTTTGGTTTGGCTGGCATCCTGCATAACACTCACTGCATGAGCGTATTTTGCACGTGCTCCTTCAATCTGCGAAACAGGTCCAATACAGGTTTGTCCGTCCCCCTCCGAGCTTTTTTTAATATATTTATCCCATTCGTTGGGTAAAGTCATAAGCCTGAGTGTATGACCTGTTGGAGCCGTGTCGAATACAATGAGGTCGTAGGTTTCATCTCCTAAAAAGTCGGTAAATTTATCGAACGTAGCGATCTCAACCGTGCAACCTCCGTTAAATTCCTCTTTAACCTGTGCCAGTTCCAGTTCGCCAAGAATAGCCGAAAGCGGTTCGAGCATTCGATCTTTGTAAGCGTCGGTAATGGCATCGGAATCCATTTGAGCTACAAATAGATTTGTTGAAACCTCTGTTGGTTCTACCGAAATTTTACGTTCAAAAATATCGCCTAAGTTACCGGCAGGATCTGTAGAGACTAATAAGGTTCGTTTGCCTTTGCGCGATTGATAAAGTGCTGTGGTAGCGGCCATAGTGGTTTTGCCCACGCCGCCTTTACCTGAAAAGAAAATATAGTGTGTCATTGTTGTAATTTTTAAAGAAAATATATTGTGTCATTGTTGTAATTTTTGTTGTATCGCTCTTGTTACTTTCGATACATTAATTTTTTTGTCGGCATTGGCTATCTCGCCATCTACCAATACAAAAGGAAAATTGATTTCGCCATTTTCCAATAACTCTGAGGCTTTTGGATTAGCAAACCATTGTTCGGACATAAATTCGATATGACTGAACGAAATGGCATCCTGAAATTTAATTGTCAACTGCCTTTGAATCATTTCACCCACTTGTGTCCAGTTCGCTTTTCCGGAATCACAGGCAGCTTGTGGAATGGTGAAAAGTTCAACGATAATAACGTTTTGTTTCATCTTTAGTTCTGACTGTTCTTTAAGTCCCCTTTAGGGGATTTAGGGGTTAGCTAAATATGCCCAATATTCTCGTGTCGGGTTTGATATTTTTCAACTCCGGTACAAGCTCTTTCAGCTCAACTATTGTTGGATAAGCTCCGCTTTTAATTATTTTATTATCGAGCAATGTCAATGGTAATTTGCCGGGACCATTGGCTTTTATAAAATCACGCACCACAGCGTTTTGTACAAAAACAAGCGGAGCTTGATTAATAGCGTAACGTTTTGTTTCCACACCCACTTTTTTCAGCAATTGAATGCTGTTTTGCAGTTCAATCAGTGCTTTGTCGGGTTCGGGACCACATACGCCGCTATCGCAGCACATGGAGGGCTCAAATATTTCAAGTTTCATCGTTTGTGAGTTATTTAGGTAAAGTTACATTCCCTTTTATCTGCAATATTACTGTTGAATTCTTTGCATTTGAATTTACAGTAATTGACTTGTTAAAAGTTCCCGGTATTTTGGTGTTGTAATTAATTTTTATTACACCTGTTTTTCCTGGTAAGACTGGCTCTTTTGTCCAGTCGGCAATGGTGCAACCGCACGCTGGTTTAACATTACTAACTACCAAAGGAGTTTTCATTCCGTTGGTAAATTTGAATTCATAATTACCAGAACTGCCAACTTCAATAGTACCATAATCATGAATCAACCCAGTAAAATTGATTGAATCATTTTGTTTGATTTTTTGCTTTTGTGCAAATATCACAATAGAAGTTAGACAGATTAGAAACAAAAATGCTACAATTTTTTTCATGATTTTAATTTTTAATTATTTGTAATTTACCGTTCTTTAGTTGAATTTTTGTATTGCCGTATTCAGCAGCCATTGGGCTATGCGTTACCATTACCACAGTGGTTCCCTGTTTTTGGTTTATCTCTTTTAAAATGCCCAGAATTTCTTCCGATAGACTTGGGTCAAGATTTCCGGTTGGTTCGTCGGCAAGCAATAAATCAGGGTTGTTGGCCAAAGCCCGGGCTATTGCCACACGTTGTTGCTGACCTGCTGAAAGTTCTTTGGGGTAATGGGTAGTTCTGTCGGACAACCCAACCCATTCCAATAATTCTAATGCCCGTTTTCGGTTTTTATCCTTGTCGTTTTCTTTTACGTTTAAAGCAATAGAAATGTTTTCCAACGCTGTAAGGTAAGGTATCAGGGCAAAACTCTGCATTACGAAACCTACATGATTGCTGCGGAAAGTAGCCATGTCCTTTTCTTTTTGCAAATCTAATTCCTTGGCATTATATTTCATTTTACCTGAAGTAGGTTGTAATAAACCACCCAAAATCAAGAGTAAAGTAGTTTTTCCCGAACCCGAAGCACCTGTTATGGTAACATATGAGCCTTTTGGAATATCCAGTGAAAGATTATCAACCGCATTGATAGCTCCATCGTGGCGTTGATATGTTTTTGTGAGATTATTTATTTGTATCAGCATAATTTAGTCCTCCTGCATGTTTGAAAATGGTTCGATTTTTCCGGCCATATAAGCTGGAATAAGAGAGCCTAAAACTGAAATGAAAATTGATAAACCAATGGATAAAAGTAGCAACGTGTAAATTGGACTCACTACTATTCCAATGAATTGTGGACCCAACCAAACGGCTGCCAATGTTCCAACAATGTATCCGGCTATTCCACCCACAATACCCATTATCAAGGCTTTCAATACCAAGATATAATAAATGTGGCGTTTGTGATACCCAATCATGCGGAGAATTCCAATTTCTTTGCGGCGTTCGTTCACGTTAGCCCAAATATAATTTCCAATGGAAATGCTACCAACAAAAAGAATAATGATTAGAAAAACCAATGATATTTTATTCATCATTCGGTTGGTTTCTATTTGTGTAGAAACAATTTGACCAATGGTGGTGATACGTGTATCGGGCAAAATATTTCGCATTTTGCTTAGTAAACCATCCGAAATGGCACTGCAACAGCCCATAATTTCGATAGCACTAATTTGTTCGCCGGTTGCTAAAAGCTTTTGAACTGTATGTAAGTTGGCAAACACACGGTCATCATCCACAGTACCTGTTTCGGGTAGCACTTTTACAATGCTAAAACTTTTCTTTTCTATGGTAAGTGTGCCTTGTTCTTTTAAATTGAGTCGTTGAGCTACAGCAGAACCAACAAAACAATCCGATTCAGCAAGGTCTTGAATTCCTTTTCGTTGCAACTTTGGGTCTAAGTATTTGGCGGGTGCTGTACCCGGTTTTGGTGCACAACTGGCATTAACTTTATTGCCTTGAATTCCATTTTGTTGCCAAATTGGTTTGGAGGCAATTTCGCTTTTTGGTAAAATACCTGTCAGTACAATATTCTCGTTTCCAATTTTTACACGTCGGGAAAGTTTTGGCGACATATTATCCACGCCGGGCAAAGTGGAAGTTACTATTTTTTCTACATAACTTTCGGGGAAGGTTGGTGCGTCAATATCGGCAGAGTAGTAATTATCTACACTGGTTGCTTGTGGCAACACCAGAATGTTTGCCCCTAAATTGTCGAGGTTTACCGCCACTGCTTTTTCGGAAACGACAGAAATAGTGCGTATGCCTACAATTACTCCAATTCCAAGGGTTATAGCCAATAAACCGGAAGTAAGCTGCGACTTGCGATGCCACAGCTCTTTTATTGTTAAATCGATTAATCTCATTTTTTTGATATTAAGTTCTGCTCAATTGAAGATTTGAAAATGTGTTTATTTAGCACATCCGGCAGGTCCACAACCAGATCCACAACCGCCTTTTACTACAGCAACCGCCGCCGCAGCTAATTTTGAAGCATCGGGTGTTGTAGTAGAAGTTCCTGATACCTGACCTTGTGCATTGATTACTATTGTTACAGAAGCCTTCGACAATTTATCTATTCGAAGTTGGTTCATAAAACTGTTTTCTCTGCTATCATCCATATCCACTTCAACAAGAACGGCATTATTTTTTAATTTTGTAACAGCATCCTTTCCAATTTTAAGCACTTCCGATTTATCAACATGAGATTTTTTAGTAAATACCACAATGGCTGGTTTTTTATTTTCCATAGCTGCATAAACTACTTCCATTTTAGGCGAAGGGACGAGAGCTGCAATATTTGCGGAAGTTGCATCTGCAAGTGCATATCCTCCTGTTGCCATACCTTTGCTCGAAAGAACAAGAATAAGTGGAACCGGAGTGCCGGATAATCTCCATTCAGTTACTAAAGGTTCATTAATAGGCAAATCCTTATTCATTTGAATTACAGTTGCATTCTTGTAAATAGCATTTGCACCTTTGGCAATAGTCATTGCTTTATTAAGATCTGTCGCACCTGTTCCGGTTACAACTACAAATACCGCTTTACCAGCTGCTTTGGCTTGGTTGAGTTCCGCCTGTAATGGAGAAGTAGCCTTAACGGTTTGTTTTACTTGTGTTTGTTGATTAGCACTGTTTTCGGAACTTGCCTGACTGTTCTCTTTTTTTGGGTTTGCACAAGCATTAAATGTGATTGCTACTAAAAGCAGCGATAGTAGCTGCAATTTCTTTGAAACTTTCATAATGAATTATTTTAAATTGTTTTGGTAATTAGTTTAATTACAATGGTTTTCATTTGTGCAGTCTACATCAACTGCCTTTATTTGAGCGAAAAAAGTGTCGAAAAGCTCCAGTTTCTCTGCAATACAGTTTCCACACAAGCAATAATTGATTTTCATACCATCAATTTCGCCATGAATCAATCCCATATCACGCAATTCTTTTAAATGCTGCGAAACGGTGGTTCGACTCAAGGGCAGTTTGTCGGAAATATCACCCGAAATGCAGGACTTGGTTTCTGCCAAATACTTTAGAATTGCCAAACGAGCAGGGTGTGAAATTACTTTGGCGAATGTGGCTAACTCTTGTAGCTCTTTTTCAAATACTTCTGATTTTATCATGATGAGTTGTTGTATGTCGCAAACATACGACATTTATTTGTATATCGAATTTAATTGTCAGTTAATAATATCTAAATGGATAAAAATAGATAGAAAGAAGATAAACGCATTAGTATAAATGCGTTTATCTTCTATTAATGAACTCCTTTAGTTTTCAATACTTTCACCAATTCTTCTTCAGGGAAAAAGCCTTCATGGCGAAAAAATTCTTTCCCTTTTTCATCCAAAAATACCTGGGTAGGAATAAGCTGAACATTGTATTTATCTCCATAAGTTTTCCCAAGCGGAGTCCATACATCGTAAAAAATCACTTTTACCTGCGAAGTGTATTTTTCTTCGATAGATTTCATAATAGGTTGCATTTGCTTACAAGGCACGCAACGCACTGAACCCAATTCGATAAAAGTTACTTTGTACTTTGGAACATGTTGTTTTTGTTCTGTAGCGGTTTTTGTTTTTTTGTTTTGAGTAGCATTTTGAGCATTGGCACTTAGCAACATAATAGCGACTAAAATAAAGGATAATGAAAGTCTTTTAAAAAGATATTTGTTCATACGTTTACTGTTTAATTGATTTGTAAATTTTTAATATGTTCCACAATCTCATTTGCTTTTTCTTTTGTGAAAGGTGTTTTTCCTTTTACAATGTCGAAATCGGTTGTGTTGATATGTGTAATGTCAGTAATACCTTCTTTTCCAAGAATTTTCTCTGCACAGTTTATCGGGCAGCCGTCCAAAACAATAATTTTAGTTTGCTGCGCTTTTACTTTTTTGCGGAAAGTGGGGAAATGGAGTAAAGCGGATATTTTACATATCCGCTTTTTCCTCTTAATCCCCATAATCCTCATTTATGAGGAATGGGGATTTTCTATTTATTATAAAAACCAAAGGTTGTCATTTCCTATGTGTTTGTAGGAATGTCGCCACCATTGAAATGTGGGGCGATATGAGCAACCATTTCGGGGTATATAGTTTACTGTTCATCTCCACTATATATACGCCAATTTGACCTAACTTTTTTTCAGTCTAAACAAAAATTTTAATTCTTGGAAAATCATCTTCATTGCAATTTCAATCTATCTCGCCAAAATGGCGAGATAATGGCGAGATAATTTATTTGTTAGATTTTCAGGTTTCTTATCTCGCCAAAAAGGCGAAGTAATGGCGAGATAATCTATAAATTGATTAGATAGCTTATGCTTGGTCCAGCACCTAATTTAGAAATCAATTTTAAGTCAGTAAATTTCTTTAGCAAACGTTCTGCAGTTCTGGTGGGTAATCCAGTACTGATGGCAAATTCGGATTTAGTAATGGATTTATTGTTTCTGAAAATTTCAAAAGCCACCAACTCTTCGTTGCTAAGTTTATGTGGTTGATTTTAAATATCAATAGTTTTGACTGAAAAATCCAAATTCATCGTCAACTAAAGCTCTACGGTCTAACCCTAAATTACGCTGTTCGCAGGACGTCTCTGATACAAGACAACATGAAAAGCAAGCTGCTAAATTGAGTTGTTCATCGGCTTCCCAACAGAGTGGGTCAGAAGAGCAACTTTGAGATCTTTCTAATGCAGAGAATATAATCTTTTGTATTAATCGCGGTTGACCTTGCCATACTAAACCACCCATGCTACCTTCAGAACCATCGGCAGTATAAATTAAAACACCACACATCCTATCAGAGTAATATAAACGCTCCTTTAAACTTGCTGTCGGGTAGCCGCAACTAAATTCGAGTTCCTTGAGTATAATATGAGAGAAAGTGTGTAATAGGTAAAACATAGGTACACCATATTCATCCATTTCCTCTTTCAATGACTTACCCAATTCGCCCGGTGATTTATTATATCTTTTTGCAAAGATCGTTTCAAATTGATTCGTCCATTGATTTATAGTGTCTCTATTAAATTCAAAGAAAATACCTTCTCCAAAAACTTGATTTGCAGGCAGGGTAAATACTTCGTTTGTTTCATCGAAAATAGCTTGGCCTTGTTCTCTTATTACTTCTCCATTAATTCGTTTTGGTGTTGGTATTGAAACCCGATTAAATCCAAGTTGAGTACTTGTTATTGCTAATGTGGAAACTTGTTGAATTTTTTTGAAATACAAATCTAATTCTTCCGGTAATTTAATGTCATTAAACTCTAACTTATTTGAATCCTTATTAGAAGTCACATTTTCTGAAAATACTGTGAACTCTTCAAATTTGTATTGTTCTCTATCGTCCATAACATCTTCCTTGACTTGGAGGAAATGTTTTTTGATAATTTCAGCTTCTGATTCAGTAATACTAAAACCGGCAATGTCTGCATTATCTATTATAATATCTATTGAATCAACATACTTTTCTTTTGATAGAGTTGAGTCTTTATCTAATGCTTTTGGGAACCATTTTGAATTTAGCAATTCAAGAATCTTTTGCAAATGTATATTTGTAAGTGTATCATTCAGATAACAAACAGGAATATATAAACTATTAAATGAATCAGCGTAATATACACTATTACTCGTTGCCAATACAAATTGCATAGTGCAACGAGTTCCATCAGTTGTTGACTTGCATGGGTTTTCAGACTTTGTATTCAGACCATTCCAAGGTGTTTCACCAGGGCATATAGGTCTAATGTTCATAATACCTTCTAAACTGTAATTCTTTAGACATTTACTGCATTTAAGAATACCCCAACTCTCTGATTGATTTCGGTTCTCAATCCATTGTAACTCATGCTTACCCCCTGAATCACATTCTTTGCACTCATACTCAAAAAGAGGAAAACCCTTATCTTGCATCATTTCTTGTCTCTTGCCATCAATGCCAGCACAAAATAGTTGATACCAAGGAATATCAGAAATATGACCATTCTTGCAAATTAGCAACATGGGAATCTGGTTAAGCGGTGCAAATACTTTATATGACTTATTATTATCTTTGAAATAACGTGAAGTCTCAGAATAAGGATCTCTTGGCGGGGCAAAGAATTTTAAATTACCTTCATCACAGTTTTTTTGTTTCCAAAGTCTTTTCCATTCCGTAATTTCTTTGAAAGAACCGTTCTTAGAGCTATAAAACCAACGAGGGAAATGAACTGCCGGAATAACAAAATGATCATCAGTTAATTGAGAACCAACATCTTTTAGATATTTAGTATACAATGGGTGATTGTCCTTTTGTGGAGTGTTCCAATCATTTAAGTTTAAATGAGGAACTTCAACCAAACATTTCAAATCATTAATGGCTTGCTCATGTTTTAGAAAGCTTATAAACCTAGGATCGTCAATTATGTCGACACCACTTGATCTGGCAATAGAAGCCATATCATTGTCATTTTTATGTGCTAAAATATATTTATTTACATTCTTAATAAAACCCCAAAGTGATACTGATTGAGGCATGATAAAAAACCCCAACTTAGTTGTTATTATTGAACCAACCCCGGCATTTGAAGAAAGTACTTTATATTTACCAACACCTTGATTGTATTGAAAATCCTTGTATATTTCCATAGTATAAGAATTTAGTTATTCTCTTTTATTTTAATTACAGCTTCAGCTTCAACAGTTCTCAATGATTGAGGAACATTCCAAAGACTATTGTTTTGGTCACTTTCATACGCATCTAATGACGTAAATAAGTCTTGGGAAAGCTCACCTCTTTTTTTCTTTTTATTGATATATTCAGATCCCGAATATATCAATTTATAATTACCATTGTCTTGTTCAATTGCAAGGTGTAGCCATTCGTCGACAGCAGTACTTATGAAATCTTCGATATTTTTCTCTAAATCGTTATTTAGAAGATCTTTCATTGATTCATCTAATTTTTGAGTTCGGTCTAAGCGTTCTTTGAAATAAACATTCAACTCTTGTTTGATTTTGTTTGATAATGAACTTTCAATATGCCCGGCAGAGTGTTTGTCTGCAATAGCATCATATGTGTGTCGAACAATTGTTGCCAAATATAATGGCAGATATTTTTCAACTGATTTTTTCGAAAATGGTGTAATTGAAATTGGTTCAACGTAAAAATACATTTTTTCATGAAACTCACGGAATTTCTCAAAATGAGAAAGATCTCTTGAACGGAAAGGATTATGAAGTGTAACTACTAATCCAAAGTCGTTTCGAGCCACACGACTACTTGCCTGAATGTATTCTGCAATGTTACGAGGCATTGAATTCATAATAATTGTATTGAATCTATCCACATCAAGTCCAACAGAAATCATATTTGTTGCTAAAATAAAATCTGGTGGTGTTTTACCTTTTCTCCATTCTGTGTCCGTTTCATTATCTTTGTAAGGAAGTCTAAGTGAAGGCGCCCAGTTTTTACCAACTAATTCAAGTTGGTCAACTACTTCAGAGCCCGATAAACGACCAGTTAATTCAGATTTACTAAAAGACGAATCGTAAGCATAAAAACATTCCAGCATATCGCTATATCTCAATACACGTTTAAATAAACGACGTGTGTATTTTGTGAACTCACTATAAAACTGAGCATCAGTTTTTCCTACTTCTTTAAGACTATTGAAATATGAAATAATTGAGAAATAAAAATCTGCTGCTTTGACGAACTGCGGTTCATCTATTTTGTCTTTATGCTCTTTTTCAAACAATGCCCTATGAATAAACATTATTGCAGCCAACCTCATTTGTGTAGTCATTTGAGTTCTGCCTGTTGGTAGAATGCCCATATATTTACGTTTGGCTACAAACTCTACCTCATTATTCTCTTGCTTTCTTTTGTAGAACGAGAAAAATGAATCATCATAGTCAATGCCATTCTTAGGGAATATATTTACATCTCTATCATATAATGCACGAATTTGTAGTTCGGTATTTCGAGTCGTTGCTGTTGAAGATATTATTTTAGGACGAATACTAATCTTGCTGCCATCAGGTAATAGTTTTTTTCGAGTACATAACTGATCAATTGCAGCTTCAAATAGACTAACTGCTGAACCTAAAGGACCTAATAGTAGGTGTAATTCATCTTGGATTATTAGATCGGGAGTTAAATATCTCAAATTACCTTTACCAAAAATTCTACGAGAATCTTCAGTCTGTTTTAATGTCGATACATTATGTGCAATTGCAGCAAACTTATCCACAGTACCAAAAAGCAAAGTAGGAGGTGTGGAGTAAATATAATCATCGCATAGTACAACAGGTAGCTTGTCTGAAAATGAGCAATTAATATTTTTACACCTAAACTCAATAATGGGTGAAGATTCACTGCCTTTATTGTTGTACTCTAAAAAATTACCACACCAAGGACATCTATCCAATGGTATCTTGGATTCCGATCTTTTGTTGTTATTTATGTTTTGCCATTTGTTGCACTCAATCAATAATCCTGCTGCATGATTAGGAAGTGAGGAATCTCCAACAAAAAGACCAATAGAAATAGCTTCAGTACCTAAATCTGAAGTATTCCATTTTCTAATTTGGTCAAGTGCCATTATGACTCTTAATGCTCTTTGAAACTGTTGTGTTGCAAGTAATCGTAGAGTATAACGCATGATAGCTGTTGTACCACCTGAACCCGTAGGTTCAGTTCTTCTACGGTTTATAATAGTAAGTGCTATTATCCCTAAATAAGCTTCTGTTTTACCGCCACCGGTTGGAAACCAAACTAAATCAACTAATTCATTTCGTTTTCCCCAATTCTTGTCATCTTCACGTTGAAATACACCATCAAGATTGAGCAATATAAATGCAATCTGGAAAGGTCTCCATGTTGCAGAGCCTGCATTCGGGAAAATAAAATCGCTGGCATTTTTGTAGAAATCCGGTTGAAGTTTTATAGTACTTACAGCATTTCTATTATCTTTTTTGCTGTGCCATAGTTGAATAAACATTGCGGCATTCATTAATCTGAATGACTTTATATTTGACGGACTATTTTCTAAAAGCAATTTTATATTGCTTCTCATTCTTAAATAATCACTTCGGCAATTATCAATGTTATGTTTTGAAAACTCGTTTTTTTCTTTATCCTCAATTTCAATAGTGGATATCCACTCTCCATATGCATCAACAAACTTATATAGATTATCTATTATCTCAGAGTCTGTTGCATTTGAGAGGGTTGACAGCCATTTGAATTCTAAAGCTTTACTGTCTGCTAATAGTGGCTTTGGTACTATATCTTCATTTTCTTCAACCCAATTATTTATATCACGTTTATCACGGGGTATAGGCTCTACATCGGGTGTTTCGTAAGTTGGAATAAATTCAGATTTTATATATCTAACATTGTTTTCTAAACCCCAACTAACTGAACAAAAATGACCAGTACCATAATCGTCTATTGATCTGTATAAATAATTTAGTCGATCAGCATCATCATTTATATCTAAATATTTAGTTGTTTGACGATAAGTACAAAGGTGCTCACTTGCAACCTTTATTTCAGCTCCAAAGAAACAACGTTGATTCACTTTCTCAGTTACAATTGAAAAGTAGTGCTTGTTATCTTCTTCAAATTCAGTGGAAGTATTTTCAATCTGTACTTTGATATATCTTTTTTTATTTGTTGAATCCCTACTATCTTTTGTTACTTGCAACCATACGGATAATGAGGCATTTATTTCCTCCTCTATTTTAAATGATACTACGTTTCTTAGATTTGAATACTTTCTTGGTGAGAAAATCACTTTATTAGATTCACTGTTAAGGTTTAATCCTGAGACATCGATTGTTGAAGAAAAAGGATTTGCCTTCCAAAATCCAAATCCTTTAGTATTATAGATACTAAGAACATCTTCTAAATATGATAGAAATGTTTCGTAAAGTTCAATTTTAGATATTCTAATAATTGTACTTTGTTTGTCAGCTTCCGAAAGATATTCAACTCCATTATTTTTTATAGACTTTAATTTTCTGAATAGTCTTTCTTTGTATGATTTGAGATATTGATATTGTCCGGAAATTTTCCTAAACTCTTCTTCGAGATTGCCATCATTGCCTGTTGCAATTTCTTTGGCAAGTAGCATATTGATTCCTAAAATTGTATTTTTTATCTCAGAAAAATGTTTTGACAAATCTCCAGTTGCAAAAACTACATTGTTGTTAAGTGTGAAATGTGGTTTTAAATCGTTTTCGTATTTTTTGTAGAATGAATTAAATTCATCAAAATGATCTTCAATTCTAACATAGACTTTTTCTCTGTCTTGCTTTGTTATTTTTGAATAATATCGACCTGAGATTATTATTGATAAATTTTCTGCATTTTTGAGACTTTCCTGACAGTCAAAACAACACGAGATACCCATACTATTTGGGAATCTTTGGCTTAGTGAAAATAAATCATCTTCTTCTGATTGAGTTAGTGTGCAGCTACTATCTTCATAATCAGAAGGAAGATTGAGACTCTCCTCTTCAGGATTGGTCAATAAGTTTTCTTCAGTATTTTCAGAGTTTTGATCTATTGAAGAATTAACCATTAAAGATTGAAGTTTCCTTTTTGGGAAAAGTATAGCAGTACTATAAAGCGAACCAGGAGTCGTGTTTATGATTTCAATAGGTTTTTCTATATCTTCATTTTCTTCGGAAAGATAACCAAATCGATTATTACAGGCTCCCGGTCCTTCCATCTGATCCCGAATAAATTGTTCTAAAGAATCTCTTTTAGTTTTTATCATAATCAAATCTTTCAACAGGTTTCAAATCTATTTCTTGAAGTAAAAGTTCTTTCAAACTGATTAAGTCACTATATGAATTCGCGTTTATAAGAATCAATATATCAGAATAGTCATATTGAAATTTCTCGAATTCATCTGCCTCAATGTTGACAAATAAGAGATTCTTTAATAGATTTTCAATTAGCATATTCATTTTTCGAGTACCATTGATATTAGCAAGTTTCTTTGTAGTAATGATTTTTTGATATGCAGAACCAATTTCAATACCTAAAAATGAAAGTACAGATTTTTGGTCTTTTTTGCTTCGAGGTAAGATTATTTTACTCGATAAATTATACCACTGACTAAATGCATTTGTAGAAACGCGTTCATTTTCAGGGATTGCCGCTAAAACATCTTCATAAACTTTCTTAGCTCCATACACATCAACCTTACGTTTTAAAAGTATTTTCCATAATTCAATGGTTGAAGATTTTTCTTCCTCAGATAAATTATACTTTACATCAGATCTGATAATTTTCTCTACATTATTATTTTCATTAATTGCTTCTGTGATTAATATTTTTACTTTTTCTGTAATATCCTCCAATAATTGAATTGATATATTTTCAAGGTCAAAAATTTCTTTGACTACAGCAATTGAACAAACATCATTTACTTTGTATATTACATCCTGTGAAAGAGATATCTCTTTATCTTTCAGTCCATTTTTAAAATGGATTCTACATTTTTCAGTTTGATATGGGCGGTGATTGTTTTCTTCATCATCTTCATCAATAAAATCTTTTGGTGAAGTAGATTGAGGGCGTATAAATGACAATACTTTCCAATTCAAGAATTCTTTTCTGAAATTAGAATATAATACGCCGTTAAATTTATGATAGTACCAATAATAATCCCACTCAAATAAAGAGTCGTGAGTAAGATTGTTGACAATTGAGAGTGCTTCTTGCCCATTATTTAGACAAAGTTCATCGAATGAGTTTGGGTATAAAGCGAGTGCTCCATTTGGAGACTTATATTGCATTATTATAATTTTTTCTGCTTCTACAGAAGTATTATAACGACCTTTGTTTTTGGAAAATTTTAAATCTTCAAACTTGTAAAAACGAATATTTCTATTACCAACCTGAAACAAATTAACGATAGAGTTCTTTATATCACTTGGAGTATCTTTTTCTACAATAAATGCTATTTTATTACTTACTTCAATAAAGCTCTGAATTCGGGGGGCAATGTCTTTTTGCCAAACCTGACTTAAAAGAGTATAATATCCATTACACATTTCATGTTTGAAATCAGGTATATTTCTGGATAACAAACCTGAAAATTGCCTTTGGTTCTTATCGCTCCAACATAACGAAAGTCGGTTCCTAATTTTGATATTATATTCAATGTTTTCAATAAAAGTTTCAATTTCATTTGAAAAGAATATTCTATCTGGAGAATCAATTATCACTCTATGAAATCTATTATTCCTGTTAAACAAGTAATTGGATTCTTTTTGAGTAAATGTTATGAAGTTATCGAAATCGTTGTATTTGTTTATTATTCTTTGGAGATATACTGAAATATATTTCTTCTTGATTGATTCAATAGTATTGTTAAGTATGAATGGTTTTCCCGATATTGAAAAAACAAAGCAATTTTTTATGCCAAGACCATATTGATTCAATCTATCCAATTGATTTTTACAATAAGAACTTGAAACCATATTTCTAACATGTAATATGAAAATATTTTCAATAGGCACTGGTTGGTGCATTTCTTTTATTCTATCCTCTAATGTATAAGCATCTGTTTCGGTGCTTGCAAGCAAATTGTAACGCTTATTGTTGATACAATTAATATCTGTATAAAAACTATTAATGTAAAGATTCTTATCTTCTTTTGTGACAAATAAGTCAGATTCTTTATAGATAATAAGATTCTTCGTGCCGACACCATCAGTTATGTTAGTATCTTTAAATTTTGAGCAAATATTACGAAAATAGTGTTTGCGTCCCTTTATTTCCAAAAATTCTTTGTTGGACTTACAGATAATGTCTTTTGACTTGTCTTCGTTAAAACGGTTTAATGTAGAATTATCGTGGAATAGGGCTGTCTTGTGGATCAAGAATTCTAGAAAAAGTTCCCTGCTCCATGGTTCACAAGCAGGCAAGTGGATAATATGAAAATTTATATCATTTTGAATACATGACAAAGATAATTTGTAGTCAATAATGTTATTCATTAGATTTAGAAAGCGTTTTCCATCTTCCTTCTTCGAGTGAAACATTGTCTCAAAAATTAAACTGAATTCAGTAGATTCAGAATTGACTAATGATGTAAACTGTTCTTTTAGATTGCCCATATCATTAAATTTCTAGTCTGTTGCCCATAAGGCTGGATTGATAGTGCTATCATATTTCATATTGAAATAATGATTTAATTGAGGGGCATATTCGGGAAAGTTACTCAAAAAGTCCTCATAGGTTTTCAATGACATACATTTGTTGTCTGTCTTTACCCAAAATTGATTACGATCAATAAATTCTTTGAAAGACATTTTTTTATAAAATTGTGGTTGGTTGCACCAACGCGCAATTTGAACATAAATGTTGTTTAGTGGGTGATTCCTATAATCTTCATGTCTCATAACATACCCTAAACAACCAAAACTCATTAAGACTTCAATTCGCTCAAAGAGATGGAGAATATCATTAATAAGTGAATGGTCATCTGATATTTCATAACCACAAAACAAATAAAGTTTTGTCGTTTTTTTTGTGTATCGTTTCCAGATTTTTAGTTTTTTGTCAATAAGTTCTTTGTCCTTAATTTGGTCAAATGCAAATATGAAATCACCATGATATTTTGATTTTGCCAACATTTCTGCTTTTTCCTCATTGACAAGTCTTATGTCTAAACCTTGTCTGAATTGAAATGGCTTGTTTGTTGCTTGTAATTCAAGTAATAATGGTTTCCAGTCTTTTGAAGCTAAAAAGTTGTCATCCCAAAGATAAATCATTGGACGACTGTTGTCCACAAAATCAAGTAAGTTGGAGTAGTTGTATACGTAGTCTATATTTTTGTTTACACAAAATGGGCATTTTCTAATGCAACCGCGTGTTAGAAAACCAATTGAAAAAAATTGATAATCTTTATAATTTTGAGGATTTTTACCATGCCTAATTTCGCCCGCAACGTACTCATCATACAGAGTGTAATCAGGCATTTGACTTGCCATATTAAAGTCTGGGAGATTTGGGTCAAGTTCTAATCTTGCCATATCATCTTCACGTTGCTGATTGAATAATTCAAGATCATCTTCCTCAACGTAATAACCTGTACCACCCTTTATAATTTTTGAAGGATCAATTTTATCAAGGAATGAAGGCACTTTTGTGAAGGTAAATACTTTGGAAACGTAGATAAATGAATATTTTGAAATGTCATCATTATTGTAGATAAATTTGTAAGGTATATTTCGATCACGGAAATAACCAGCCAATTTCATCAAAACAAGGTTTGGGTGTCTTGTTCCATTATCTAATAAATCTGCATCAACAATTCCAAACATTAATTTTCTAATTTATGATTCTAGTATTTTATTATCTGAGTTTCAAAACAGAAAGTCTATTTGACAATTGTTGTCAATTAGTGAATTTTTTAGTATTATGCAAAGGTAATAAATTTTAATGTATTTATTCTTTTTTGACGAAAACAAAACAGACCAACCTAATTTTCATTAAGTTGGTCTGTTCTTTAAGTCCCCTTTAGGGGATTTAGGGGCATTATTTTACTTCTTCAAAATCCACATCAGTTACATCGCCCTGTTTGTTACCTTCGCTTGAACTTTGTGTTCCACCGAAATCGGCATTAGGTTGTGCTTGTCCTTCCTGAGCGTTTTGAGCGTTGTACATTTCCTGACTTGCAGCCTGGAATGCTGTGTTTAATTCGTTGGTGGCAGCATCCAATTCATCTAAATTTTGCGATTTGTGTGCTTCTTTCAGTTTTGCTAAAGCAGCTTCGATAGGACCTTTTTTGTCAGCCGGAATTTTATCGCCAATTTCGCTCAGTTGTTTTTCAGTTTGGAAAATCAAGCTATCGGCATGATTCAATTTGTCGATTTTTTCTTTTTCTTTAGCATCAGATTCTGCATTTGCAGCAGCTTCGTCTTTCATACGTTTGATTTCGGCTTCGGTCAACCCGGATGAAGCTTCGATACGGATACTTTGTATTTTTCCGGTCGCTTTATCTTTGGCTGAAACATGTAAAATACCGTTGGCATCAATATCAAAAGTTACTTCAATTTGCGGTTCCCCACGACGAGAAGGCATGATACCATCCAGATGGAAACGACCGATTGATTTGTTTTGATTAGCCAAAGGACGTTCGCCTTGCAGAATATGAATTTCTACCGAAGGTTGATTGTCAGCAGCCGTTGTAAATGTTTCCGATTTTTTGGTCGGAATAGTTGTGTTTGCTTCTATCAATCTGGTCATTACGCTTCCCATAGTTTCAATTCCCAATGAAAGTGGCGTTACGTCGAGTAACAATACATCGGTAACTTCGCCTGTCAAAACTCCACCTTGAATGGCTGCACCTACGGCAACAACTTCGTCAGGATTCACACCTTTGGAAGGAGCTTTTCCAAAGAATTTTTCAACAGCCGATTGAATGGCAGGAATACGGGTTGAACCGCCTACCAGAATTATTTCGTCAATATCACCGATTTTCAAACCGGCACTTTTCAATGCAGATTTACATGGAGCAATGGTTTGTTGAATCAAATCGTCGATCAGTTGTTCGAATTTTGCACGGGTCAAAGTACGAACCAAGTGACGTGGAACGCCATCCACCGGCATAATATATGGCAAATTGATTTCCGAAGAAGTTGTATTTGATAATTCAATTTTTGCTTTTTCGGCAGCTTCCTTCAAACGTTGCAAAGCCATTGGGTCTTTGCTCAGGTCTATATTGCTGTTTTCATTTTTAAATTCTTGTACCAACCAGTCGATAATTCGGTGATCGAAGTCGTCACCACCAAGGTGAGTATCACCATCAGTTGCTTTTACTTCAAATACTCCGTCGCCCAATTCAAGTACAGATACATCATGTGTTCCACCACCGCAGTCGAAAACTACAATTTTCATATCTTTGTTGGTTTTGTCCAAACCATAAGCCAAAGCTGCTGCAGTTGGTTCGTTAATAATGCGTCGCACATTCAATCCTGCAATTTCGCCTGCTTCTTTTGTGGCCTGACGTTGCGAGTCATTAAAATAAGCCGGAACGGTTATTATCGCGTCGGTTACTTCGGTACCAAGATAATCTTCGGCTGTTTTTTTCATTTTTTGAAGAATGATCGCCGAAATTTCTTGTGGAGAATATAGGCGTCCGTCAATGTCAATGCGTGCGGTGTTGTTGTCGCCTTTTACCACTTTAAACGGTACGCGAGCAATTTCTTTCGTCAATCGATCGTACGTTTCGCCCATGAAACGTTTAATAGAGTATACGGTTTTTGTTGGGTTAGTAATAGCTTGACGTTTAGCAGGATCACCTACTTTGCGTTCGCCACCGTCAACAAATCCAACTACAGAAGGAGTTGTGCGTTTCCCTTCACTGTTGGCGATAACGATAGGTTCGTTACCTTCCATTACAGAAACGCACGAGTTTGTGGTTCCTAAGTCAATTCCAATAATTTTTCCCATGATTTTTTGAATTTATTTTAATACGTTTGAGTTTTCTTTTTTTTAATGAATACATTTGACATTTTACAAAGCGTATGCCAACGATAAATTTTCAGTAATGAATTGTATTTTGACAGAAAAAGTCAGAAAACCGGATGTGAAAATGGAGAACTGTCTGACAAAAGGGCAGAAAAATGTGTCAATTTGAAGATTTGAAAATGTGCCAATTTCGAAATGAAAGAGTTTATGAAAGCATTAAATAAGCTATCCCTCAAAAAATTGAACTAACTTTGCATGAAAATTGACCATTATGTCACTTGTTTATCTGGGTTTAGGAACAAATTTAGGAGAAAAAGAGCGCAACTTAAACGATGCGGTCGCAGTCTTGTTGTTGGAAGTGGGTGCGATTATTTGTCAATCAACGTTTTATGCTTCCAAACCGATGGGGTTTGAGTCGGAAAATGAGTTTCTGAATCAAGTAGTGCTTATTGAAACTTATTTGTCACCTTTTGAATTATTGACAAAAACGCAGGAAATTGAACGGAATATGGGGCGTATTGCCAAATCTTCAAACAGTTATTCTGATCGTTTAATTGATATTGATATTTTGCTGTACGACAATTTGATAATAGACCAACCGACATTAAAAATCCCACATCCGCTGATGGCGGAACGGGATTTTGTACTTATTCCGTTAGCCGAAATTGCGCCGGATTTTGTGCATCCTGTATTTGGCAGAAAAATTGATGAAATGTTGATTAAGTAATTGGTTGATAGAGTCAAATAGGCTCCCAACTATCAATTGTCAACTGATTTATTGTATTCTTCCAATACTTTCGTGGCTTGTTCAAAGTCTTTTTCAAAAACCAGAATTCTCAAACCTTCATTAATTTCGCCAAACATAGGCATAAGTTCCACCGAATCTTCATTGTTTAGAGTACTGTCGATGTTGTTTTCGCGTAATAATTCCTGATCGAACATGGCTTCAACCATTGTTTCGTAGTTTTTCAGGGTAATAAGCTTTTCTTCCATAAGGCTAATTAAAGGCTTTTGACTGATTTAATAATGATTACTTCATAATGTTATAACAGATTCTTATTCGGTTTGTTCTTGTAAAACTTTATTTTCTTCAACTTTTTTACATTGTCAACAAAGGTTTAATGTCAATATTTTGTCTTACTTTTAAGGAAAACCTTATGTCAGCAAGTGGATATTTTTTGTTACTTTTGCAACTGTTTATTAAATAATTTCACCTGAATGGAAATCGACCAATTACCCAACCATATTGTTTACAGCAAAAATGTGATTGAATTTGTGACTGTTGCTGCCGAAACCTGTTTGTTTCTGGAGCATACTGCTGAGTTAATACGGACAGATTTTATTCAAAAATCAGTTAAAATTCTCCCTCTTTTATATCTGAAAGCGTTGCTAATCGAAATCCCTGAAACGGTTTTTGATGAGGTTCCTGTACGTTTTGTATCGGAAGATGATTATCTATTTGTTCGTGAACAAGTGGAACAGATTTTGGGTGCCGACGATTCTTATCTGGAAGTTTTTCATCCCGATATGGCTATCAGCGACACGCCAATTGCCGCTTTTGTGTCGGAAAATCTGGCAGATATTTATCAGGAACTAAAGGATTTTGCGGCTAATTATCAATTGGCTGATACAGATATAATGAATGATTCGCTTGTAACTTGCCTTGTAGCTTTTGGCGAACATTGGGGACAGAAATTACTAAATGCACTTCGTGCGTTGCATGCTTTGCGTTTCAGTGATGGTTTTAGTGAAGTAGATGAAGATAATATTTTGTCAACCCAAAACACTATTGACCGCAATTCGTTTCTGAATTTTCAACATGATGAAGAAGACGAATTGACGAATTTACAGTAATTTACAGTCTATGTTTAAAACAAAAATAACTAAAGAAGAGGTAAATCAAATGCCTGTTGTTTTTTTCGAAGGAAAAATAACGATAGTGGATGATTTGTCTAAAATACAACCTGCTATCGAAGAACTTCGTAAAAGCCGGATAGTAGGCATTGATACCGAAACAAAACCCTCATTCACCAGAGGTATACACTACAAAGTTTCATTAGTGCAAATTTCTACGCTCGATCATTGTTTTTTATTTCGGTTAAATAAAATTTCTTTTCCGCCTGCTTTAGCCGAATTTCTGGCTGATGAGCGTGTAAAGAAAATCGGACTTTCGTTGCGCGACGATTTTAGTGGATTGAATAAACATCACGCTTTTATACCTGCAAATTCAATTGATATTCAAACGATTATTCAAAGTTATGGAATTCTTGAATTGAGTCTTCAAAAAATTTACGCTATTCTTTATGGTAAAAAAATATCCAAATCGCAACGCCTGACGAATTGGGAAAGTCCCGAACTGACTGGGTTACAACAACGTTATGCTGCTACCGATGCTTGGGCAAGTTTAAAGATTTACCTGCAATTAATGAACGAGAAGAAACTACCCAAAAAAGAACTCGATAAAATTTTATTGGAAAATGCGCTTGAGCAACGTGAATTGCGCGAACAGCAAGCAGCTTATAATCAGCCCGAAACTCCTGTGTTGTAATTTGGAAATCGTATTCTATTTAACTTAAATCTTCCAATTTTTAATTTTTAATTGTTCAATAATTAATTATCCACATGATTACTATAATATTAAAACCCAAAAAGGAAGAAAGTTTACAACGTTTTCATCCATGGGTGTTTTCAGGTGCCATTCAACGCATGGAAGGAAAACCTGCCGAAGGTGATTTGGTAGAAGTGCTCGACAGCAACCGTAATTTCCTGGCAATAGGTCATTATCAGATTGGTAGCATTGCCGTAAGGGTTGTATCATTTGAAAATATAGCGATTAACGACAATTTTTGGAATCGTAAAATTCTGCAGGCTTATGTTATGCGTAAATCACTTGGTTTGATTGTTCCGAATTACACTAACACGTATCGGTTGATTCATGGCGAAGGTGATTCGTTGCCGGGATTAATTGTGGATGTTTATGACGATACAGTAGTGATGCAGGCACATTCGATTGGCATGCACGAAATTCGTGAAACGATTGCCAAAGCTATTGTGGCCAATGTGCCCGAAGTGAAAAACGTGTATTATAAATCGGAAACCACTTTGCCTTTTAAAGCGGCTATTGAACCGGAAGATGGCTATCTGATTGGAAAAGAAACGACTCAACTAAGCGCACTCGAAAACGGTTTACGGTTTCACGTGGACTGGTTACGCGGACAAAAAACCGGATTTTTTGTTGATCAACGTGAGAATCGATTGTTGCTTGAAAGGTATTCTGCCGGAAAATCGATACTGAATATGTTTTGTTATACAGGCGGATTTTCGGTTTATGCCATGCGTGGCGGAGCAAAATTGGTGCATTCGGTGGATAGTTCGGCAAAAGCTATTGACTTGACTGATAAAAATGTTGAAGCTAATTTCCCGAAAGATTCGCGACATACATCTTTTGCCGAAGATGCCTTTAAATATTTGAATAATCTCCACACACTAAATCAACAATACGATCTGATTATTCTTGATCCGCCTGCTTTTGCCAAACATCGCGAAGCATTACGCAATGCACTGAAAGGCTACAAGCGATTGAACGCCAAAGCTTTTGAGTTTATTAAACCCGGCGGAATATTATTTACGTTCTCATGTTCACAAGTGGTTACTAAAGAACAATTCAGATTGGCGGTTTTCAGTGCTGCAGCCGAAAGTAAACGCAATGTTCGCATTTTACACCAACTCTCACAACCGGCAGATCATCCCATTAATATTTACCACCCCGAAGGAGAATATCTGAAAGGGTTGGTGCTTTGGGTAGAATAGATTCCCACAGACTTTCCGCTGTTATTTTCTTCAATTATCCTAAAAACAGAATTAGTTAAAACTTTTATTTTGTAATAAAATAAGCGATTTTAATGAGAGTTTTACGATATTTGAGCTGTATCCTTTTTATTATTTTTTTTATCTGTGAAATTACTATCAAATTGACAGTTGGTAATCAAAATCAATAGAAATAATTAAAGAATTATTTCTTTAATTTCTTTTTTTATCAAAAAAAATATCGGATATTTGTACTCAAATTCAAAACGGCAATAAAAAAGTCTATATTTCAGATAATCAGATTGTTGTGTTGTTTCAGGTTTAAATAAATATTCTTTTTTTGAAAAACTTTCAAAACAGATTATAAAATGAAAGAAATTAAATTCAGTCTTGTTTACCGCGATATGTGGCAATCGTCGGGTAAATATGTGCCTCGTAAAGACCAATTGGCCAAAATTGCCCCGGTAATCATTGAAATGGGATGTTTTGCCCGTGTTGAAACCAATGGGGGTGCTTCGGAACAAGTTAACTTGCTGTATGGCGAAAATCCAAACGATGCGGTTCGTACTTTTACAAAACCTTTTAACAAAGTTGGAATTCAAACTCACATGCTCGACCGAGGATTGAACGGTTTACGCATGAATCCGGTTCCTGCCGATGTTCGTGAGTTGATGTACAAGGTAAAAAAAGCGCAGGGAGTTGATATTACCCGTATTTTCTGCGGTTTGAATGATGTTACAAACATTATTCCTTCCATTCATTATGCCAAAGCTGCCGGCATGATTGCTCAAGCTACCATGTGTATTACTTATTCCGAAATTCATACTGCGGAATATTACATTAGTATGGCAGAAAAACTAATCGAAGCCGGTGCTGATGAAATTTGTCTGAAAGATATGGCCGGTATTGGTCGTCCTGTCATGTTGGGACAAATTGTAAAAGCCATTAAAACTGCTCATCCTCATATTATTATACAATATCATGGTCACACAGGACCGGGATTTTCAGTAGCTTCGATGCTTGAAGTGGCAAAAGCAGGAGCCGATTATCTCGACGTTGCAATGGAACCACTTTCGTGGGGAATGGTTCATCCGGATGTAATTACCATTCAAGCCATGTTGAAAGATGCAGGTTTTAAAGTACCTGAAATCAACATGAATGCTTATATGGAAGCCCGTCGACTGACTCAAAGTTTCGTGGACGATTTCTTAGGTTATTTTATCGATGATCGCAACAAATTCATGACTTCATTGCTTGTTGGGTGTGGACTTCCGGGTGGTATGATGGGCTCGCTTATGGCTGACCTGAAAGGAGTTCATGCAGGGATAAACTCTTATTTGAAAAACGTAAACAAAAAAGAATTGAGCTCTGATGAATTACTTGTTATGTTATTCGACGAAGTAAAATATATTTGGCCTAAGTTGGGAAATCCACCGTTGGTAACTCCTTTCAGCCAATATGTAAAAAATATCGCGCTGATGAATGTTATGTTTTTGGTAAAAGGACAACCACGCTGGGGCATGATTGACAAAAATAGCTGGGATATGATTTTGGGTAAAGCCGGTAAACTTCCCGGCAAACTCGATTCGGAAATCATTGCTTTGGCCGAAAAGAACAAATATGAATTTTTCGAAGGAAATCCTCAAGATAATTATCCTGACGAATTGCCAAAATTCATTGCAGAAATGAAAGAAAAAGGCTGGGATAGGGGTAAGGACGATGAAGAATTGTTCGAATTTGCTATGCATGATAAACAATATCGCGATTTTAAATCGGGTGAAGCAAAAAAACGTTTCGAAGCCGAGTTGGAAGTCGCCATCAAAGAAAAATATGCAACAAGTACCATTGAATTACCCGATTTACGTGCTTTGAAATATCCAAATGCAGAACCGGTAGTTTCGAATGCAACCGGTCGCGTTATTTGGGAACTTGACTTTAACGAGGGATCCGTGGAACCGGTTCATGGTAAAGAAATTAAAGAATTTGATACACTTTGTACTATTCAAACCAACTACGGCTTGGAGCATATTGGCAGCTTCTGCGATGGTCGCATTGTAGGTGTAGAAAAGAAACAGGGCGAAATTGTACGCAAAGGCGAAGTGCTGGCGTATGTGGAAAAGAAATAAATAGTTACAAGTATTTAGTTACGTGTTACTTAGATTAGATTGTTCTATTTTAAATTGTTAACTAAAACGAATATTGGATGTTTTTGAAAAGGAAGAGGCTGTCTATTTTTAGACAGCTTCTTTTTTTGATTAACTCAGAGTCTTATGTCTTAAAAAACTCAGCTATAAAACGCTTGCGGTTTTCTTTTGAAAGACCGTTATGGTTTCTAAGTTTGTTTTTTAGTTCAGTAAAAGGACCTTTATTCATAACCTTTGATTTGCTGCAAAGATAATTAGAATAAGCTCTTCAAGAAATTTCAGCCTACTTTTTGAGCTATAAGCCAATTTTTAATTCAATTTTTTCAATCCCTTTTTATTATCTATCATATCTTTGATAAATTCAATTTCGGTAC
>JADGPS010000114.1 GCA_017882285.1 Paludibacter sp.
CCTTCATTCTCAAATTCGTGATCGGTTTTCTCTAATAATATGCCTATTTTATTAACATTCACCATAAGAAATAATTTAACTTCATCTATTTTAAACCTTCACCCTGGCATATCTGCCGGGTGTGGTTTTGACTTTCATACCTGTTTCAACTGTTTTGGCTTTATTTTGTTCATTAGAACCAAAAACAGCTTCCTTTACTTCATCAAAAGAAACAGCGATAATGTCAATAAATTCGTCAATTATCTCAGAGAGTGGTTCCGCAAAAACATCAACTTTTTTCAGAAGTTTTTTTGGGGTTTTCCTCACCTTGTTTTGTGCAATCTTAAAGGCTGACAGTTTACCACTGACCAAACTTGTCAGAACGACTAATAATCTTTTATCTGATTTCATCCGCACAAAATTATTTTTTAATGGTCGGATGGAACTCGCATGTTGATTTTGTTCATGCAAATTTCCTATTTTTGAGAAACATGCTCGGTTCATAATAATTAAATTTAGATTGCACGGCGGTCCACAAAAAAAGGCAGACAATATTTAAAGGATATGGTATCTACAAACTGGAAATCAGCTTCCGGAATTCTTCCTTGGATTTTCCTAATTTAATCTGAAGCCTGCCATACAGCTCATCTTTTTTACCTTCGACCATCAATAGATCATCATCAGTAAGTATCGAAAATTTCTGTTTCAGTTTTCCTTTTATGGTGTTCCAGTCACCATTTAGTTCTGTCGTGTTTTTCATTATTATTATTTTTTAGGTGAATAGATTCTGTTGTTGCAAAGGTGGTCAACTTAAGATGGGGAAGTGTTACAGAACTTTGGCAAAAAGTTACATGATTCACACATGCCAGTTCAGCGAAAATCAGGTACCGTACTTGATATCGGGCAACTATATTAGTAACTTATTGAAAGAAAAAGGTGTACTGATTTCAGGCAATTATCAGCTTAACCAAAAATTTCAGTTTCGAAATGATTATTTAAAACGCGATGACATCCTCTCCATATACCATTCCAATGATTCTTCTAATTTCTGCATATCTAAAATGGTGGCAATTACCTTCTGTAACCTTAAAAAAGCCGTTTCGTTCTTTACTATATAATCTGATGCCTTATGGTGTATGCAGTTTATAGCTACCTCAATCTTATCCTGGGCTGATAACATCACTACAGGGATTCGGGGATTAATTTCTTTTATTTTATCAAGGGTTTGTATGCCATTCATTGCGTGCTTATTAACACCATCAAGATGATAATCCAGGATAATCAGATCCGGCTCGTGCGACAGATTCTCTATACAAATTTCTCCTGTTTCGAATGTTTTAAGTTTAAAATCGGGATATTGAAGAAACTCAATTTCTATCATTTTCAAATACATTGTATCGTCGTCTACCACAAAAATATTTGCACTTTTATTGCTATTCATAATTAAGTGTTTTTTATCAGGTTAAACTCATCTTCCAGTTCGACACATGCCTGGTTACAAATGCTTTCAAGCTGTGTGGCCAGGGCAGGTATTTTATCTGTCTCTTGTTGGGTACCGGCATATTCCTGAACTTTTTTTGCCATATTTTCGAAATCAGTGCTTATCCCCACAATTGAAAATGAAGGAATTAATTTATGTATAGTTGTGTATAATAAGTTCCAGTCCTTAGTGAATAAACTTTGTTTCATAGTTTTTATTAGTGATGGGGTTTGTTCCAGATAAAGTGTAATTATCTCCATCATTAATGCATGATTCGACTTTGTATGTTGCTTTAAAAAATCCATGTTTGTGCATTTCACCGTAATGTTTTCAGCGCTTAGGATTTCAATAGTTTCGTTTAGCAGCATATTTTTTTTAACAAATCCGACTATTTTACTATACAATAATCTATCGTCAACAGGTTTTGCGATATAATCATTCATGCCTACAGCCTTGCATTTCGTTAAATCGGCTGTCGTTACATCTGCTGTCAAGGCAATGATCGGGATAAGAGAATTCATAGTATGCCGGATATATTCTGTCGTTTCAAAACCATTCATTTCAGGCATCTGCAGGTCCATCAGAATAATATCATAGGATTTTGACTGTAGCATTTCGATGGCTATTTTCCCGTTTGTGGCAATATCGCATTCAAATCCGAAATCATCCAGAAGTGTCCTCATTAATAATTGGTTGAGAGCAATATCTTCAACAACCAGTACTTTTATGTTTGTGATTCCAGGATCCAATTCGACTAATTGAGGTACTATTTCGACATCCGCTTTTGTTTTCTGAAAAGGCAAAATAAAGCTAAAGGTTGAGCCAACATCAATTTTACTCTTTACAGAAATAGTTCCATTCTGTGGTTCAACCAATTGTTTGACAATAGCAAGGCCTAATCCGGTTCCGCCATATAACCTGGCAGTACCGCTTGAAGCCTGCTGAAAGTTTTCAAAAATTTTATCTATTCTATCTTTTGGTATTCCCATTCCTGTATCTGAAATGGAAAACTGGATTGTTACTTTCTCATCATCTTCACTCAGCAGTTGTATACTTACTGTAATCTTCCCTTCTGATGTAAATTTGACTGCATTACTAACAAGATTTAAAATGATCTGGTGCAAACGCACCGGATCGCCAACCAGTACCTCAGGAATCTTGTCATCATATTCTTTGATTAAAGTTAAATTCTTCTCCTGGATTTTTGTCTCAAACAAATGAAGCATTGTGGCTATAGATATTGACATTTTGAAAGGTATTTGTTCAAAAGTCATTTTCCCCGCATCTACTTTTGCCAGATCAAGTATATCGTTAATGAGCACGATTAAAGCATCGCCACTCATTTTTATGGATGTCAGATATTCTTTTTGTTTAACTGACAAATCTGTTTTCAACAATACCTTTGTAAATCCGATAATCGCATTCATCGGAGTGCGGATTTCGTGGCTCATATTTGACAAAAACTGTTGCTTCGCCTTTACAGCATTTTCTGCTATCACGGTGGCATTTTCGGCTTTGATTTTTGCTTCCTCGGCCAATTGGGTTGCCAGCTCGGCAAATACAATCGCTTCTGTCAATTCTGTAGCAATTCTTTTTTGGTCGGTAATATCTCTGGCGACAACAACTACACCAAGTACATTTCCTCTATCATCCTTGTAAACCGATCCATTGAATAACACATCGGTAAGCTTGCCATCCTTATGGCGAAGAGTAAGTGGAGAATTGGCAACAGAGCCATGTGCAAAAACTTCCTGATATACTTCACGAGCCTTTTGAGGTTCGGTGAAATACTCAAAGAAGTCGGTACCTGTCAATTTTCCGCGGGTTATCCCTGTAATATTCACAGTTGCCTGATTCATGTCGGTGATCTTACCTTTGGGGCTTATGGTAACCAACGGGTCGAGACTGGCTTCAATAAGGCTAAGAGAATATTGTGAAGCTAATTTTAATGAATAGCTGAATTTTTCAAGTTCTTTATTTGCGATTTCACGCCTTTCTTTTTCTTTGTTTTGATAGACAAGTTCTTTGTCAGCGATTATTAACTCAGCTGCCCGTTTTTGTTTTTCTGCGTTCTGATAGACAAGTTCTTTGTCAGCGATTTTTAACTCAGCAGCCCGTTTTTGTTTTTCTATGGTTTGATAGACAAGTTCTTTGTCAGCGATTTTTAACTCTGCAGCCCGTTTTTGTTTTTCTATGGTTTGATAGACAAGTTCTTTGTCTGCAATTATTAACTCTGCTGCCCGCTTTCCTTTTTCTTCATTTTGAAATAGAAGTTCTTTATCAGCAATTATCAACTCTGCTGCCCGCTTTTCCTTCTCTTTATTTTGAAAGATAAGTTCTTTGTTGGCAAGTATCAATTCTGCCGCTCGTTTTTCTTTTTCCTCGTTTTGAAATACGAGTTCTTTGTTAGCTATAATTAACTCTGCTGCTCTTTTTTCTTTTTCATCATTTTGAAAAGCAAGTTCCTTATTAGCTATGCTTAACTCAACTGCCCGCTTTTCTTTCTCTTCATTTTGAAAAGCCAGCTCTTTGTTAGCAGCTCTTAATTCTGTTGCCCATTTTTGCTCTGCAATATCCCTTGCAACTACCACAGCGCCAAGCACCTTACCTTTTGCATCTTTATAAACAGATCCATTGAACAAAACATCTGTAAGCCTGCCATTTATATGGCGAAATGTAAGAGGTGAATCGATAACAAATCCTTTTGCAAATACTTCCTTGTAAACCGCAAGAGCTTTTTGTGGTTTTGTGAAATAATCAAAGAAGTTTGTACCAATAAGTTTTTCTCGTTCCACGCCGGTTATGTTCACCTTTGCCTGATTCACATCAGTGATTCTACCTCTGGTATTGAAGGCAATTAAAGGGTCAAGACTGGCTTCTATTAAACTGCTGGCATATTGGGATTCATGTAAATTTGTTCTTTCCACTGCTGACAATATTTTTGATAAGGATTTTCAACTATGCGGAATGGACTTGATATAAACTATTACTTTAATGGTTGTTACACCAATCTAAATCAATGCTAAATCATTGAGAAGTTATTATGTGTTTTTCCTCATTTCACGCGGAGAAAAGTATTGGTAATACCTGTCAAATTGTTACATAATTATTCCCGATTGTTACATAATTCACACCTTTCTGATGATTCAATTCTTTACCTTTGAAACCAATGTATATGATTGAATATTATGCAGTTACAGAATGTTCTTTTAATACCTATTGAATCAGGACTTCAACCTGCGAAACCGGTCATTTGGATTTTATCTTTCTAAAAATCTTCTGGATTTTTAATATGGGGGGCATTGTATCGCCTAATAAAAATCCCCATGGTTTTAATGGGTCTATATGGTCGCAGATAAGTTTAATAATAGCGAGTAACGGCATGGAAAGAAACATCCCAGGGACACCCCATAAAGCATTTCCGGCAAGGACAATTATTACGGAGAATAATGCATTAATCTTTACTTTTGAGGCAACAATATAGGGAACGATGTAATTATTATCTATCAATTGAATGATATAATAGGCAATCAGAACATAGAAGGCATACCATGGTGACGATTTGGTTACCAGGGCAACCATCATAGGCAATGCAACCGCAATGATTCCGCCGATATATGGTATGACATTAAGTACTGCCGCGAGAATTCCCAGAATGAAAGCGTATTCAATACCGAGTATTAAAAGAGCAGCGGTATTCATCACTGCCATCATTCCTGCTTCAATAATCAATCCCACAAGATAACGTTGAATTACGTTTTTGATCTGGGAAACGATCACCTTCACATGACTTTCGTAGTTTGATCCGGAAATCCTGATAACAAACTCAAGTAAGAGAGGCCGGTAAAATAATATCATAAAAATGTAAAACGGAATTAATAATAATATTACCAGTCCATTGCCAAGGATCAAAATTGTTTGTCCGATTGCAGCTGTGCTGGAGTTAATTATTTCACCCTGGGTTTTTGTAATCCACTCGTGGATTTTCTGAGGATCTTTGTTGAAATAATCAGCAGCGTCTGAAATGTTTTGATTAATAATAGAAGTAAATTTCTCCACAAGTATAGGCCATGATTCTCCTAACCGGCTTGCCTGAGAGATTAATACAGCACCAATCGCAGCAATCACTAAAAAGGTAAGAAACATAGTGATTACAATAGCAAATATCCTGTTAATTTTCAGGCGCACAAAAAAACTTACGACCGGGTGGAGTACTATAGCAAAAATTACTGAGAAAACGAGAGGAATAATAATGCTTTTTGCAATATACATTATTGCGAGTAAAGCAATCAGGCCTACAAGGAAAATGGCCACTTTTGCATAAAATGGCAGTTTTGAATCTTCACCTGGCACGGCTTTCTGAATTCAATTCGTTTTT
>JADGPS010000025.1 GCA_017882285.1 Paludibacter sp.
TAAAATTCCCCATTTAATTTTTTTATTTTCCATCTCTACTTATTGTTTAATAGTCGTTTATAATTTTAATTTTCGTTCGGATCTTCGGGCGTTTTTAAAATCAATTGATAGAAAGCTAAATCCAACCACTTTCCGAATTTATAACCTGCTTGTTTTATCAAACCGCAAAATTCAAACCCTTCTTTTTCGTGTAACAGGATGCTTACCGTATTGGAAGCATCAATTCCACCTATAAGTACATGATAATCTTGTTCTTCTGCCTTTTTGATAATTTCTTTGAGTAAAACTTTCCCAGTTCCATGTCCGCGTCTATCATGCCGAACATATATCGAATGTTCCACTGTATATTTGTATGCCGGACGTACGCGAAACTGACCATAGGTAGCAAATCCCAACAACATATCGTTCCAATCGAAAGCTCCTATAATCGGATAATTTCCTTTCTGTTTGTCGGCATACCAGGCATACATCATGTCCATTGTCCGCATTTTATAATCGTACAAAGCCGTTGAGTTCAGTATTGCCTCATTGAATATTGCCAGAATTTCAGGCAATTGCTTTTCTGTACAGGGTTTTATTTGTAATTCCATAAATAATGGTTAATTAGTTGATTGGTTAACAAGTGAAAATAGTAAAGGTTTAAATGGTAAATAATTTTCATCCTTCCTGTTTGGTAAGGACTTTATGCGCTTGGCGTCGTTTTACAGTTTTTTTCTGATATTTACTGGAGAGGATACTTATACTTCCATCCACTTCCATAATGGCCAGATCAACATCTTTGACTGATGCTACTCCATGTTCCCGCACCGCTTCCATGAGTTCATCTTCGCTGATTTTTACATTTTTCATGTGCGTTTTCAGCATTTTCCCTTGATAAATCAGCATCGTGGCATCGCCTTGTACTATCTTCCCAAACTTTGGAAAGCGATACTGAAGATACTTGAGTATATAATTGACAATGAACAACGAAGAAGCAGCTACCAGTCCGCCACTAAGGGTGGAATCCGGTCCCACCATGGCATTTTGAACGGAGTTGCTTATAAGGAGTATGAAAACAAGGTCGACGACCGAAAGTTGCGCCAGTTCCTTTTTACCAAACAGCCGAATGGCAATGACAATAAACAGATAAACTGCCAGTGTACTGACAATAATGCGGACATAATTGTTGTTAAGTAGTTCGTGCATAATATTCGAATTTACAAATTTACAAATTTACGATGTTTTCCTCAAAAAAACTCCTCATCAACTTCATTAAATGAATCCATCGTTATCGTTAATAATTGAATGGCAAATGTAAAGAAAATTTATTAAAAGCCATCCAAACACAATGCAAATCTACTTTTCAATTCTATAGAAGAAATTTATGTTTTATCTAAAAATGGAAATTGAATACGTATCAAATAAAAACTAAAAAAAAAAGATTATTAAAAGTTTAAAAGGCATCAAAAAAAGGTTTCACTTTGAAAGTGAAACCTTTTTTTTGTGGGCGTTGAGGGATTCGAACCCCCGACCCTCTGCTTGTAAGGCAGATGCTCTGAACCAGCTGAGCTAAACGCCCGAAATTTAATCGGTATATATTACTTTTCTTCAAAAGTGTTGCAAAGATACAGCTTTTTTTATATTCTGCAAGAATTGAAATGATATTTTTTTGAAAATGGATCGAAAATTATCGTTGATTTCAGAATTTATACTTTCTTCATTTCAATCTTTCGCATTCTTTATCTGATAATTTGCTCATTAAACTTCATTTTCGGCTTTCAACAAAAAACAGTACCTTTGCAACCGAAATATTTGCACCCAAAGTACAGCTTTGCGAAAACCTGAACTGAATCAAAACAAATGGAATGTAAACATCTAACTTATTAGATATAAAATAAATATGGGAAATATTGTGGCAATTGTTGGTCGCCCGAACGTGGGAAAATCGACCCTTTTTAATAGGCTAACCAAAAGCCGCAGAGCCATAGTAGATGACGAAGCCGGCACAACACGTGATCGCCAGTACGGTAAAAGCGAATGGGAAGGTCGTGAGTTTTCAGTTATAGATACAGGTGGATGGGTCGTAAACTCGTCGGATGTCTTTGAAGATGAAATCAAACGACACGTGGTTTTGGCTATTGAAGAAGCTGATGTTATTCTCTTTTTAGTTGATATTCAAAATGGTATCACTGATTATGATTTGGAAGTAGCACAAATTTTACGTGGTCATACAAAACCTGTGATGTTGGTTTCAAACAAAGCAGATACGTTTGAGTGGCAGTATAACGCAGCCGAATTCTATAAACTCGGATTGGGTGAACCGCATGTAATTTCTGCAATAAATGGCTTGGGAACGGGTGATTTGCTTGATAAATTACTCACACATTTTAATCCGGATGTAAATGAAGAAATTGAAGAAGATTTGCCCCGATTTGCAGTTGTAGGTCGTCCGAATGCCGGGAAATCTTCAATTGTCAATGCTTTTGTTGGCGAAGAAAGAACGATTGTTACTGACATTGCCGGAACTACGCGCGACTCCATTTATACCCGTTTCAATAAATTTGGACACGATTTTTATCTGGTTGACACTGCAGGAATTCGCAAAAAAGCAAAGGTCAATGAAGATCTGGAATATTATTCAGTGGTTCGATCCATTCGCGCTATAGAAAATTGTGATGTTTGTATTCTACTGATCGATGCAACCCGTGGTATTGAAAGTCAGGATTTGAACATATTCTCACTAATACAGAAGAATAAAAAAGGTTTCGTTGTTTGCGTAAATAAATGGGATTTGATTGAAAATAAAGAATCGAACGACATTAAGAAATACGAGGTTACCATTCGCGAACGATTGGCACCGTTTGTTGATTTCCCAATTATTTTCACTTCTGCCATTACTAAACAACGCATTCTGAAAGTGTTGGAAACTGCTGTGCAAGTATATGAAAATAAACAACGTAAAGTACCGACAGCCAAATTAAACGAATACATGCTGCCGCTCATCGAAAATTATCCACCACCGGCTTTAAAAGGCAAATATATCAAGATTAAATACGTGACCCAATTGCCAAATACTCAAATTCCGACATTTTTGTTCTTTGCTAACTTGCCGCAATATGTAAAAGAGCCCTATAAAAGGTTTCTCGAAAACAAAATTCGTTCAAAATATGAATTTACCGGAACTCCTATTCAGCTATTTATCAGACAAAAATAGTCATGAAAATTCATAAAAAAATGCTGCATCAGAAAACTTTCTGATGCAGCATTTTTTTATTGTAATCGAAACTTTTAAAAACCACTGTAAACCATATTAAGCTTCATCGGTGATGATGAGTTTTTCCCACTTCGAATCGTTACGGCACTCATTAAATATTGCTGTTTTACTGAAGTAATTGAAGTTGTTGTAGAAGTTGTTGTTGTGCCTACAGCTACCGGAATTAAACGCAAATTTAACGGTGGAATTGAACTGTTTTTGGGGGCATTTTTCAATTCATTTGCAATGAGTTTTGCCACATTAAATGTGTAATATTGTTCGTAAACACCTGTTGTTCCTATTTGCGTAGAATAATATTGTGCCAGTACAGAACAAGTGTCGGAAGGCAGTTCTTTGTTGTTAAAAAAACGATCAATTGCCGATTCTTTAACTAACAATACATATTTTACAATCGGATGTAAGACGGTATCTTGTTCGGTATTTGTCACTTCAACTTTAAGTAAAGCGCTGTTTATTGTAAGTTTTTTGTCGTTTATACCGTTATTCAATCGATTTTTGATATTATTCAAAGGCAAAGTTATTTGAGTCTGTAAATTAGCGGGTGAAGCCAAATAATTCACTTCGCTATTCTGTGGTATCACACTTGCTCTGTCAGGATGCTGTATTCGATTTACCTGACGAACTTCAGAATTTGCAGGAAAAGACAGATAATCATTTACAGTTGCCGTCGAATCTCCACCATAGATATTTTTTGTTTGATAATTATAATGATAGTAATACCTTAAATTTATCAAACCAATATTTAACAAAGTAGAAGCACCAAAATTGGCAGTAATATACATTCCTTTAAAAAATCCCAGAAAATCATCTGTTGATTTAAAATGTGTGTCATTAAAGAACCGTTGAATAAAATCACTTTTTAATTTAAATTCAATAGTCTTAGGGACACTGGTTTTCGCACCAGCCCTTATAATTCGTTCTCCAAGTTTTAAAGAACGATCAGTATAATCAGATGGATTTACATTTGATGGATAAAAACTTGTATATGTGAAAGTTTGTTTGTTAATTTCATATATATTTAAATCTAAAGGTGATAATGTATCACCAAAACAACCAGTATAATACAGTATAATTTTAGCTGAATCAGGCACTGAATTAGGCGGAAATTTGAAGCCTTCAGGGCAATTTACCTGAGCTAAAATATCTGCCTGAGTTGTTCCAAACTTAGTATCGTAAAAAGTACCCAGTAAAAACGAATCGGGGCGAGAGAAAATTGATTCAACAAAAATTGTCTTTGATGATAAATGAAAAGTGTCAGTGCCAATCGTTATCTGATCTGAAGAAGGTTGAACTCCTTTCCCAATATCAGTAATGTTATCGGTACATGAATACACGAAAAATGACAACAAAAAAAGCAAGATAACAGGATAAGCTTTCATGTAAAAAACGGGGGAAAAGATTGACTTAATAGAAAGTTAAAAACTAATTGCATGATATGTGTGAGTTTAAATACTGTCATAAAAATTCACATAATCATCAGCATAATCTTCATCGTACTTATAGGGTAAGAATTTCATCTTTTTAGAGGCTATATATTTCAAAACTTCTTCATTTACTACTGCGCTTGATTGAATTACAGCATCCGAATAATCAATCGCCAATTTAGATAGTGCCACAAAATCAATTACTTTATCTTTTACCTGAACTAAATGCCTTTTTTCAATTCCTTCAAGTAAAAGTCTTTCGGAAAATAAACTGCGAAATGGCTTCTTAAATTCATCATTAAATAGCGAATAAACAACTTTAGAATGTTTGAAAAACGGATCGTCGTTGTAAGCTTTCTTAATGTACAATGGTGCCAAAGCAGTCATCCAACCCTGACAATGAATGATATCGGGGGTCCAACGCAGTTTTTTTACAGTTTCCATCACGCCGCGAACAAAGAAAATGGTTCGTTCATCATTATCTTCGTATTCTTCACCGGTTTCATCAGCAACGGTATTTTTTCGGTGGAAATAATCATCATTATCGATAAAATATACCTGCATTCGTGCCGATTGAATTGATGCTACCTTTATAATCAGCGGGTGATCGGTATCGTCAATAATCAGATTCATACCCGATAATCTGATAACTTCATGAAGTTGGTTACGACGCTCATTAACAGCACCAAATTTAGGCATAAATGTGCGGGTTTCACGTCCCCGGTCTTGTACTGCTTGAGGTAAATACCTCCCCATATTCGTTAACTCAGATTCTGGTAAATACGGAAATATCCCTTGCGAAATATACAAAACTTTTGAGATTTTTTTCATGCTTTTTTGTCCGGATACTTATGAGATAAATTTCGGTATGCAAAGATATATAAAAAAAATCGGATATAAACAAGATGCGAAGCTCAAAATGTTAAGCGTACTTATTAGAAAATGAACTTCTATTAAAAGCCTAAACATTCAAGAACAATCTATTGCACACACTTTCAATAGTTTGACTAAACTTTAACTACTATCATTTACATTTCACCAATCTTCTATTTATAAAAGTTTAACCAAGAATTATTTATCGACTGTATTTCTCGATTTAAAACCTAAATTCGGATTTAATTTTTCAAATACCGCGTACTGATATAGAATTGCTTAACTTCATAAGTATATTAGTATCTAAAATCGAATGATTATACAAATAAGTTTTAGTATTTTTGCACCCGATTTTTATGAACTGAAAATGTTGATTTTTTGCCATTGGTTTTAACCTGAAAATTATGAAATTAATTCGATCAAAATTTGAATTATTGACTGATATACAATTGCTTAAGTTCTTAGGAAAAACAATTGGTTTTGTGCCGACAATGGGTGCATTGCATGCTGGTCACATAGCTTTGGTTAAACGTGCAGTAGCTGAAAATGATATTTGCATTGTCAGCATTTTCGTTAATCCTACTCAGTTTAACAATATCACCGATTTGGAAAAATATCCCCGAAATTTAGAACGCGATGCCAAATTGCTCGAAAATGCAGGATGTGAATTGATTTTTGCTCCTGAATCGGATATGATTTACAATTCAGACGAAATTAGCAACCGTTTTGAATTTGACTTTGGAGGACTCGACACCGTCATGGAAGGTAAATTTCGTCCGGGGCATTTCAATGGTGTTGTTCAGATTGTAAGCAAATTTTTCCAATTAATTCAGCCCAATAAAGCCTATTTTGGCGAAAAAGATTTTCAACAATTAGCTATTATTCACAACATGGTAAACATCCTAAATTTTGATGTCGAAATTGTTGACTGTCCTATTATTAGGGAATCAAGTGGATTGGCAATGAGCAGTAGAAATGAACGATTAACTGCCGAACAATGTAAAAAAGCAGTGGAAATCTCTAAAGTTCTGTTTGAAAGTCGTAACTTCGCAGCGCAATTGTCACCAAAAAAACTGACTCGTTGGGTTATAAATAGAATTAATTCTGTGCCCGAACTTGAAGTTGAGTATTTCGAAATTGTAAATTCAAAAACTTTACAAACTCTTGTTTCATGGTCGGAGCCTGCAGTTGGCTGTATAGCAGTTTATTGCGGAGAAGTACGATTGATTGATAATATCAGATATATTAAATAATTCATAATTGACAATTCATGATTGAGAATTTAAAATTGAGAATTGAAAAATTATAGATTATGTTAGTACATGTTTTAAAATCGAAAATTCATAGGGTATCAGTAACCGAAGCCAATTTGAATTATATTGGAAGTATTACTATTGACGAGGACTTGATGAATGCTGCCAATATAATAGCGAATGAAAAAGTGAGTATTGTAAACAACAATAATGGCGAGCGTTTTGAAACCTATGTTATTCCGGGCAAACGCGGATCAGGTATAATATGTTTAAACGGTGCTGCTTCCCGTTTAGTACAACCAGGTGATATTGTGATTATTATGGCTTATGCATTGATGGAAATGGAAGAAGCCAGAACATTCAAACCGACCATCATTTTCCCCGATACTTCAACTAACAAACTAATTTAGAAAGTTTAAAAGTTCATTAAGTTAGAAAATTTTACTCTTTTCTTTCTACTTTACAAACTTTTTACTTTACAAACTTTTTACTTCTTATTAATGAAAGTCGTAATCATCAAATACAATGCTGGTAATATTCGTTCCGTACTTTTTGCATTGGAGCGAATTGGCATAAATGCAATTGTTACAGACGATTATGAAGAAATTCGTTCGGCTGATCGTGTGATTTTTCCAGGTGTTGGAGAAGCTTCTTCAGCAATGAAGTATTTGAAAAATAAAGGACTTGACAAACTCATTTGCTCACTCACACAACCGGTATTGGGAATTTGTCTGGGGATGCAATTAATGTGTGCACACTCCGATGAAAATGATACTCAGTGTCTTGGAATTTTTGATCAAAAAGTAAAACTCTTTCCAAAAGCCGGACTAAAAATTCCACAAATTGGTTGGAATAATATAACAGATTTAAAATCACCGTTATTCGAAGGGATAAGTGAGAATGCATATATGTATTTTGTTCATAGTTATTATGTTGAAAGTTGCGAAAATGCAATTGCCAAAACAAATTATATAATTGAATTCAGTTCTGCAGTTCAGAAAAATAATTTTTCAGCAGTTCAATTTCACCCTGAAAAATCCGGTGAAGTTGGTCAAAAAATTTTGGAAAATTTCATTAAAGGCTTTTAATTCAAGAATATAAAGCAAGAGTTAATGAATTCTTATTAAAACTCTCAACTCGTAACTAATTAATGATTTTCGAACTACAAAATATCGATCCAAAATCGAATGCCCGGGTGGGAAAAATAACAACAGATCATGGCGTTATCGAAACGCCTATTTTTATGCCTGTTGGAACGGTTGCTTCGGTAAAAGCGGTGCATTTTCATGAGTTAAAGGAAGATATAAAAGCTCAGATAATTCTTGGAAATACCTATCATTTGTATCTTCGACCCGGAATTGACACGCTTGAACGTGCTGGTGGATTACATAAATTCAATGGCTGGGACAGACCAATTTTGACTGATAGCGGTGGTTATCAGGTATTTTCGTTATCCGAAAATAGAAAATTAAAAGAAGAAGGTGCTACTTTTCGTTCACATATTGATGGCAGCAAGCATCTTTTTACACCCGAAAACGTGGTTGATATTCAACGGACTATAGGTGCTGATATCATTATGGCTTTCGACGAATGTACACCTGGAACTGCCGATTATCAATATGCAAAGAAATCGATGGAATTGACACATCGCTGGTTAGATCGTGGATTAAAACATTTTGACAAAACTGAACCAAGATACGGCTATTCACAAACTTATTTCCCTATCGTTCAGGGATGTATATATCCCGATTTGCGGCGTCAATCCGCTGAATTTATTGCTTCTCAGAATCGTGAAGGTTATGCTATCGGTGGTTTGGCAGTGGGAGAACCAACTGAGAAAATGTACGAAATGATTGAAATTGTTAACGAAATACTTCCGAAAGACAAACCACGTTATTTAATGGGTGTTGGAACACCACAAAACATTCTGGAAGCAATTGAACGTGGCGTTGATATGTTCGATTGTGTGATGCCCACACGAAACGGTCGTAATGGCATGCTTTTCACGTCGCAAGGGATTATGAACATGAAAAATGAAAAATGGAAAAATGATTTTTCTCCACTTGATGAATTTGGAACATCGTATGTAGATAATACTTATTCCAAAGCCTATTTGCGACATTTATTTATCAGTAAAGAATTGTTAGCCATGCAGATAGCTTCCATTCACAATTTAGCATTTTATCTTTGGTTGGTTAGTGAAGCACGAAAGCATATTCAAAAAGGAGATTTTTCGGATTGGAAAAAAGGAATGATTGAACAACTTGGAAGAAGACTTTAAACAATGAAGAAACCCGATTATCACAAATTTGGATTAAAACGCATTGATACTTATATTATCAACAAGTTTTTGGGGACCTATTTTTTCTCCATAACTCTTATTTTGAGCATTGCTGTGGTGTTTGATTTAACTGAAAAATTGGATAAATTTTTTGAAAATAATGCTCCTTTGAAAGCTATTATTTTTGATTATTATCTTAATTTCATACCCTATTACATGAACATGTTCAGTCCGTTGTTCACGTTCATCGCTGTTATTTTCTTTACATCGAAAATGGCAAATAATACCGAAATAATTGCTATACTTGCCAGTGGCGTTAGTTTCAGACGGTTAATGCTGCCTTATTTTATTTCTGCATCCGTCATAGCCATTATTTCATTCACAGTTGGTGGTTATATCATTCCGCCTGCAAATAAAAAAATGTTAACATTTGAAGATAAATATGTCCGCAAAATTAAACAGGATAATGCCCGAAACGTCCAAATGGAGGTCGAAAATGGAGTTATCATGTACATCGAACGCTACGAAGTTTCTAACAATACCGGCTATCGGTTTTCGCTTGAAAAATTTGATGGTAAATCGCTGGTTTCCAGACTAACGGCACAAACAATTACGTGGGATTCGGCTTATCAATGGAAAATAACGGATTACTTGCAACGAAATTTCAATGGAATGCGCGAGAATATTACAAAAGGTGCTTCCAAAGACACAACAATCAGGGTCAAACCCGAGGAATTTTTTATCACCGCACAAGAAGCTCCACAATTGAACAATATTCAACTTGGAAGTTACCTTCGCAAGCAACGGAATCGAGGTGTTGGAAACATACAAGGTTTTGAAGATGAGTATTATAAACGTTTCTCAATGCCTTTGGCAGCTTTTATCATGACATTGATTGGCGTTTCTCTTTCTTCACGAAAAGTTCGGGGTGGCATGGGACTTCATTTGGGTGTCGGACTCGCCTTAAGTTCGCTGTATATTTTATTCACTACATTATCAACTACTTTTTCAGTGAGTGGAACTATGTCGGCGTTTGCTGCAGTTTGGTTACCAAATTTAGTATTTTTTCTGGTTGGTGTTTATTTGTACAATACGGCTCCAAAATAATTTCAGTTATCAGTCAACAGTAACCAGCAATCAATTACAAAGCTGAGCAATGTATCATATTGTCAAGTCAAAACTAGTTAATAAAGATAGGGCTAATCAGATTTTCTGATTAGCCCTATCTTTAAATTGTACATCGTAAATGTTTAAATGGGAAATTCTTCTATCTTTCCAAATACTGTTTTTCGTAATATTTCTGATAATCACCGTTGATAATATTGTCCATCCAAGTCTGATTTGCAAGATACCAATCTACTGTTTTTTCCAAACCTTCTTCAAATTGAAGCGAAGGTTTCCAGCCCAATTCACGTTGAAGTTTTGTAGAATCGATTGCATAACGCAAATCGTGTCCGGCACGGTCTTTAACAAATGTGATCAGTTTTGCTGATTCTCCTTGTTCGCGCTGCAATTTGCGATCCATTATGTCACACAAAGCGCGAATCAAATCTATATTTGACCATTCGTTATTTCCGCCGATATTGTAGGTCTCTCCGTTTTTCCCATTATGAAAAATTGTATCAATTGCGCGGACATGATCGTTTACCCACAACCAGTCACGAACGTTCTCACCTTTTCCGTAAATTGGAATCGGGCGATTGTTTTTTATATTATTTATTGAAAGTGGAATCAATTTTTCGGGAAAATGGTTTGCACCGTAATTGTTTGAGCAATTTGAAATCACAACCGGCAATCCGTATGTATCGTGGTAAGCACGGACAAAATGATCGGAAGAAGCTTTGCTGGCAGAATAGGGTGAATGCGGGTCATATTTGGTTGTTTCGGTGAAAAAAGTCCCGTCAAAATCCAGTGCACCGTAAACTTCATCAGTCGAAACATGATAAAACCGTTTTCCTTCCATATTACCTTTCCATGCTTCTTTGGCGGCATTCAATAAGTTGCAGGTCCCAAAAACATTGGTACGTATAAATGCAAACGGATCGGTAATGGATCGGTCAACGTGCGATTCGGCTGCCAAATGCACAACTCCATCAAATTGATAAGTTGAGAATAAATGAGGAATAAATTTTTCGTCGGTAATATCACCTTTTACAAATTTATAATTTTGAGCATCGGCCACATCATTTAAGTTTTCCAAATTGCCTGCATAAGTTAATGCATCTAAATTAATAATTTGATAGTCAGGGTATTTTGTAACAAATAACCGAACAACATGTGAACCTATAAAACCGGCTCCTCCTGTTATTAAGATTGTTTTTTTCATCTTTTTTATAGTTTTGTGAAGTAGCGCAAAGATACATCGAATTTTTAAGTTTAAAAACTTGTTGAAAACTTTTTGATTTAAAAAATTTAGTTATGCTGAATTTATCCTATTTTTGCGAGGTGGAAAAATTTTGTCAACATATCGAGAAACTATTAGCACAACACGATTACGTAGTTGTTCCAAACTTGGGTGGTTTTGTAGTTCAACAGCAATCAGCACAACTTTTATCTGATCAAATAACTCCTCCCGTTGCCATTGTTGGATTCAATCCGTTAATGCATCATGCCGATGGATTATTGGCCATCGAAATCGCCAGATCTAAAAAAATAACGTACAGATTGGCAATGGAATATATTGAAAAAGAGGTAGATTGCGTTAAAACTCATCTCAATTCTTTTGGCAACATCTCAATTGGAAATTTAGGAATTTTAACTCAAAATGAAGAAGGAATTTATCTGTTTTCACCAAACACAAAAGCAGATTTTCTTCCACAAAATTTTGGTTTAACAAATTTATATATATCAATAAAAGATAAAACTTCGGTTACTCAAAACAAAAAAATAACTATCATACTACCGTCTTCGAAAATATATAAATATGTTGCTGCTGCCATGTTAATTTTCGGCTTATTTTTTGTTTCACCACGATTGAGTGATATGCGTCAAACCGATTATGCCGGCTTAGCTACGATGACTTTTGATAATACTACCGAACGTTCAACCACTTCCGAAACTTCGACCAAAGCCATTCTAAAAGATAAAGAAACAGAAGAAACAATTCCTCAAATCACAAAAAATTTTCATGTAGTTGTTGCCAGTCTACGAACTCAAAAATCGGCTGGTAAATTTTGCGATGAACTGATTAAAAACAATTTCGATGAAGCGCATGTTTTACCGCCTATTAAAACCTACCGCATTGCTATTCAGTCTTTTTCTGACAAAGAAGAGGCAATTCGTTACATGGAAAACCTCCGAAAAACCGACAGCCGTTATGAAACTGCCTGGGTTCTATGTAATAAGTGAAAAGTAAAAATTTGAACGTGAAAGCACTTTTTTATATGTACTTTTTTATTTCAAATAAAAATACTATCTTTGCAACCGCTTTTCGAGAAAAAGCATTAGGTATAATCATTTAAAAATAAAAAAATGCCCGTAAAAATCAGATTGCAACGTCACGGTCGTAAAGGATATGCATACTATCATATCGTGATCGCCGACAGCAAAGCGCCACGTGATGGCAAATTTATCGAACGTATCGGTTCGTATAACCCAAACACCAATCCCGCCACTATCGACCTTAAATTCGAACGTGCATTGTATTGGTTAACAACTGGTGCTCAACCAACCGACACCACCCGCACTATTCTCTCCAACGAAGGTGTTTTGTTGAAAAAACACTTACTCGAAGGAGCCAAAAAAGGTGCATTCGATGTTGAAGAAGCCGACAAACGCTTCGAAGCATGGAAAACCAGCAAAGAATCGAGCGTAACCAAAACCAAAGAACAATTAGCTGCCGAAAAACAAGCTGCTACTAAAGTTCGCTTAAAAGCGGAAGCCGATGTAAACAAAGCCAAAGCAGCTGAATTAGCAAAGAAAAAAGCTGAAGCAATAACCGCTACAGTTGAAGTTATCGCCGAAGAAGCACCAGTTGAAACTGCTGAAGAAGTTGTAGTTGAAGCTCCTGCTGCTAAAGCTACAGAAGAAACTACAGAAGAAGTTGTAGTTGAAACTCCTGCTGCTAAAGCTACAGAAGAAGCTGCTGAATAAATTCGGCTATCTCAATATTACAAAAACCCGAAATCAATTTTGGGTTTTTTCGTTTAATAAACAGAGCACCTTTCAGTACTGCTAAATATTAAATATTGTCGAACTTATTGTACAATTTTTAATTCAATTCTGCGTTTATTTTTAAAATTATAAAACATGGATTATCAAATGAATAAAACAGTTAATATCGCTTTGCAAATTTTACCAAGTTCGAAATCAATTCACCCATACACGCTTGTTGATAAAGCTATTGAAGTGATAGCCTCTTCTGGACTGAGATACAAAGTGACACCTTTCGAAACCGTTATGGAAGGCAGTTATGATGAAATTATGAAAGTGGTAAAAAAAGCTCAGGAAGCATGTTACGACTCCGGTGCAGACAGTTTGATGACTTACGTGAAGATTCAAAGTTCCCGTAACGATGTGAGTATCGAGGATAAAATGGAGAAATACGAGTAAATGGAGAAAAATGTATACAATATATCTTGAAAATAAGTTCTTATCTGCCTTGAAATTATGTCTTTAAACGTTTCCTTAGTTCTATATAACCATTCTCTATCGGAAATTGCTCCATTAGTTGAAACTTTACGGAAATCAGAAACGGTTTCCGATATTTTTTTAATTGATAATTCTCCGAAAAGGAATCTTGAATTTGAATCACTCAAAGCATTTTATCATTTCAACGGTAAAAACATTGGTTACGGAGCGGCTCACAATATTGCAATTCGTCAAACCATCGAACAAAACATTCCATTTCACCTCGTTATCAATCCTGACATTTCATTTGAACCTTCAATCTTAAAAAAAATTGAAAAATATATGAATAATAATACAGATATTGGACAATTAATGCCCAAAGTGTATTATCCGAACGGAGAAATTCAGTATCTTTGTAAATTGCTTCCGACGCCTTTCGATTTAATTTTCAGACGCTTCTTGCCTCAGAAATGGACACAAAAACGAACGGAAAAATTTGAAATGCGTGCTTCAGGATACAATAAAATAATAGATGTTCCTTACCTTTCGGGTTGTTTTATGTTTTTGAGAACAAGTGCATTAAAAGAAGTCGGATTGTTTGATGAACGCTTTTTTATGTATCCTGAAGATGTTGATTTAACCAGACGAATTCACGGAAAATTTAGAACAGTTTTTTCTCCCGAAGTATCAGTTGTTCATCATCATGCTCAAGGTTCGTACTCGAACACAAAATTATTGATTATTCATAGCATGAATATGATAAAATACTTCAATAAGTGGGGTTGGGTTTTTGACAAAGAACGGAGGAAAATCAATCGGGAAATCTCGAAACAATTGAATGATTGACATTTGCTTAGCAATTCTAACCTTCAAAGATATTAATTGGAAATTGATTAATTGAATATTGTCATTTATGAATTTCAACTTTATTCAAATAACGAGTGCTTTTATGGTTCTCTTTGCGATTATTGATATTTTGGGATCAATTCCAATTATTCTCAATATCAAACGCAAAGGACAGAATGTTCATGCACTTAGAGCAAGTGCTGTAGCTTTACTAATTTTGATTGTTTTTTTATTTTCAGGCGAAGTTGTATTAAAATTATTCAACGTTGACATTCAATCATTTGCTGTTGCCGGCTCATTTATAATTTTCGTTTTTGCATTGGAAATGATTTTAGATGTAGAGATTTTTCGAAATCATGGACCTGAGGGCGGTTCTTCAATAATTCCAATTGCATTTCCATTAGTTGCGGGTCCCGGATCGTTTACGACCTTACTTTCTTTAAGGGCTGAATATGCTGCTGAAAATATTATCATTGCGTTGGTTTTGAATATGATCTTTGTTTTTTTAGTATTAAAATCAACATCTAAAATTGAAAAAATTATTGGAGAAGGTGGAATTTATATTCTTCGTAAATTCTTTGGTATAATTCTTTTGGCTATTGCGGTTAAACTTTTTACGACCAATCTCGGCTCGTTGTTATAAGTTTTTCGATTATAGACAATTGGACATAATAAAGTTTATTGAAATTCTTTTCAATAAACTTTTTTGTTTAATATAATTTCTCGGTCTGTATTGCAAAAACCGGCGATATGACATTAAGCCATACCGCCGGTTAATTATGCATTATGAATTATGAATTAAAGTTAGTTCCACACTTCTTTTTACAAAGTTTGCCAACGCTTCTCCTTTCAGCATATTGCTTGCAAGGAGAGCCAAATCAATCAGTTGATGCACTTGTTTATTTCCGGTTGCAAAATCCTTGAGAACCGCTTTTTTATTGTCGGTAAGTTTATCAATTTCCTTTTGCAAATCTTCCAATTCTGCTTTTTCAGCTGTTGGAATTTCTTCATCTTTTTTGCCTTTATGGTTGTCTTTCAACTTATCGTGTTTGTTTTTTACTTCCGATAATTCGGCGGCAATTGGCGCAATTCCTAAACCGCAAGCAGCTTCTTCGTCCTTCAATAATTTTTCAATTACCGGATGAGCAGTGTTTACCACCAGGTTATAACTGTCGGGCATTTCGCCATAAAAACTCATCATTCCGCCGCCACCCTGCAAAGCCGACATTTCTTTCATGCGGCGCATAAACTCGTTTTGCGTAACGAAAACCGGATTAGAAGTTGGGGCAAGTTGTTCAAAAGTAACGATAAAGTTGGTTTTATCTAAAGCTGGAATTTGCGAATCGAAAACGGTAATAAGCGCATCGCGTTGGTCGTTAGTGAGAGTCACTCTGGCAGTATCGTCTTTTTGTATGATTTTGTCAATCACGTCACTGTCAACACGCACAAAACGCGTTTTTTCGAATTTTTGTTCCAGCTGGCTTACCACGTGAACGTCTAATTGTCCATCCATAATCAATACATCATACCCTTTGTCTTTGGCATGTTGAATATAGCTGTACTGTTCGTCAATGTTGTTGGCATATAAGTAAATAACATCACTGTTTTTATCTTTTTGATTTTCACCAACGAGCGATTTATATTCTTCGAAGGTGAAATATTTGCCCTCAATATTTTTGAGTAACGCAAATTTTTCTCCCCGTTCATAGAATTTTTCATCGCTGAGCATTCCGTATTGAATGAATATCTTCAGGTTGTCCCATTTTTCTTCAAACTGAGTACGGTCGGCTTTAAAGATTTCAGCTAAGCGGTCGGCAACTTTTTTAGTAATATGACTTGAAATCTTTTTCACGTTTGAGTCGCTTTGCAGATAACTGCGAGAAACATTTAATGGAATATCCGGTGAATCAATCACACCGTGCAGCAACGTCAGGTATTCAGGTACAATGTTTTCAACGTGATCGGTAACATACACCTGATTGCAATACAATTGAATTTTATTGCGTTGCATGTCGATATTATTCTTTATTTTCGGGAAATAAAGAATTCCCGTAAGGTTGAAAGGATAATCAACGTTAAGATGAATGTGGAAAAGCGGATCTTCGCCCATCGGATTCAATTCACGATAAAAAGCGGCATAATCTTCTTCTTTCAGGTCGGCAGGTTTGCGGGTCCAGGCAGGATTGGTATTATTGATAATGTTATCTCGGTCGGTTTCCACGTTTTTGCCGTCTTTCCATTCTTTTTTCTTGCCAAAAGCAATTTCAATCGGAAGGAATTTGCAGTATTTGGTAAGCAATTCCTGAATTTTTGATTCTTCGAGGAAATCTTTGTTATCGTCGTCTATGTGAAGTACGATATCTGTTCCACGGTCGGCTTTAATGCTGTCTTCCAATGTGTATTCGGGATCTCCTTTGCATGACCAATGTTGTGCTGTTGTGTTTTCAAGATACGATTGCGTAAAGATTTCTACTTTTTTCGAAACCATAAACGACGAATAGAAACCAAGTCCGAAATGGCCGATAATGGCACTTGCATCGTCTTTGTATTTTTCCAGAAACTCTTCAGCACCTGAAAAAGCAATCTGGTTGATGTACTTTTCAATTTCGTCGGCTGTCATTCCTATTCCGCGGTCGGAAATGGTTAGTGTTCCTTTCTTTTTGTCGATAGCTACCCGCACGGTGAGGTCACCCAGTTCCCCTTTATAATCACCCACAGCAGCCAGCGTTTTCAGCTTTTGAGTGGCATCCACGGCATTCGATATTAATTCACGCAGAAAAATCTCATGATCGCTGTACAAAAATTTCTTGATAACGGGGAAGATATTATCGCTCGTTACCCCAATGTTTCCTTTTGCCATTGTTTATTCGTTTATTTGGTTATATGATTAGTTGTTTTCTGGAAACTGCATAAGTCAAAAAAAGTGCCAAGGGATATTTGGTGACAGAATGGCAGGGATCAAAGAATAATATTATCGACGCTGACATGACTTCGACTATGTCAGGTCTCAAACCTGTCAGTCTGCTCATACTTGACAGCGTTTATAATCCACCAACCAATCCTCAAAAAATCACTATTTTACTCCTTATCTGGATGAATTTTGCAAAAAAAATCGTATCTTTGTGCCCGAAAATAAGATGTTTAAAAAAAAGAAAAATGTAATTTTATGAATGTAGTTACAAAAACTATCACATTGGGTGATGGACGTACCATTTCTATTGAAACAGGCAAATTGGCTAAACAGGCTGATGGTTCTGTAATGGTTCGCATGGGTAACACCATGCTGTTGGCCACCGTTTGTTCGGCCAAAGACGCTGCTCCGGGAACGGATTTTATGCCACTTTCGGTGGATTATAAAGAAAAATTTGCCTCTTCAGGCCGTTTCCCCGGTGGTTTCCTTCGTCGCGAAGGCCGTGCCTCGGATTACGAAATTTTGATTTCACGCCTTGTTGACCGCGCTTTGCGCCCTTTGTTTCCGGATGATTTTCATGCCGAGACTTTCGTGACCGTAACGCTTTTTTCGTCGGATGGTGTTGATATGCCCGATGCATTGGCCGGTTTGGCTGCTTCGGCTGCTTTGGCTGTGTCGGATGTTCCTTTCAACGGACCAATTTCCGAAGTTCGTGTAGCCCGTATCAACGGCGAGTTCGTTATCAATCCTACTTTTGCTCAATTGAACGATGCCGATATGGAAATCATGGTGGCTGCCACATTGGACAACATCATGATGGTAGAAGGCGAAATGAAAGAAGTGAGCGAAGACGATTTGCTGAACGCTATGAAAGTAGCTCACGAAGCTATCAAAATTCAATGCCAGGCACAATTGGAATTAATGGAAGCGGCAGGTAAAACCGTAAAACGTGTTTATTGTCACGAAGAAAACGACGAAGACCTGAAAAAAGATGTTTGGGCAAAAACCTACGATAAAGCGTATGCTGTTGCAACGGCTTGTAATCCTGACAAACATGCACGTTCGGATAATTTCGAAGCTGTTGTAAACGAATATATCGCCGGAGTTGCTCCCGAGGAAGTTGACGCTAAAAAACCGCTGATTGCAAAATATTATCACGAAGTGGAAAAAGAAGCTATGCGCCGTTCTATTCTGGACGAAGGCAAACGCCTCGATGGACGTAAAACCACCGAAATCCGTCCGATCTGGTCGGAAGTGGATTATTTACCGGGAACTCATGGTTCAGCTATCTTTACTCGTGGTGAAACTCAATCGTTGACCACCGTAACTTTGGGAACCAAAATGGATGAGAAATTAGTTGACGAAGCTTTGATTCATGGAAAAGAACGTTTCTTGTTGCACTATAACTTTCCACCTTTCTCTACCGGCGAAGCCCGCGCTTCACGTGGTGTTGGTCGTCGCGAAGTGGGTCATGGTAACTTGGCTCTGCGTGCTCTCAAAAACATGATTCCTGAAAACTATCCGTATGTGATTCGTATTGTTTCCGATATTTTGGAATCGAACGGTTCGTCGTCGATGGCCACGGTTTGTGCTGGGACATTGGCGTTGATGGATGCCGGTGTGGAAATCAAAAAACCGGTTTCGGGTATTGCAATGGGATTGATTTCTGAAAATAAAGGTAAAAACTTTGCTGTATTGTCGGATATTTTAGGTGACGAAGATCACTTAGGTGATATGGACTTTAAGGTAACCGGAACAAAAGATGGTATCACTGCCACTCAAATGGATATCAAAGTGGATGGACTTTCCTTCGAAATTCTTGAAAAAGCATTGAGTCAGGCAAAAGCAGGCCGTATGCATATTTTGGGTAAAATGCAGGAAACGTTGGAAGCACCTCGTCCGGATATGAAACCTAATGCACCTCGTATCGTGGTGATGTTCATTCCAAAAGAAATGATTGGTGCGATTATAGGACCTGGGGGAAAAATTATTCAAAACATGCAGGCTGAAACAGGTGCCGCCATTACCATTGAAGAAATCGGTGATCAGGGACGTGTGGAAATTGCTGCCAATAATAAAACTGCCATCGAGGCTGCCATTGCCAAAATCAAAGGCATTGTTGCTATTCCAGAAGTAGGTGAAACCTATCCTTCGAAAGTGAAATCGGTAATGCCTTACGGTGCATTCGTTGAATTTATGCCGGGCAAGGAAGGTTTGTTACACATTTCGGAAATCGACTGGAAACGCATTGAAACGATGGATCAATCCGGTATTAAAGAAGGCGATGTGATTGATGTGAAACTGTTGGATATCGATCAGAAAACAGGTAAATTCAAACTTTCGCGCAAAGCATTATTGCCTCGTCCTCCTCGTGAAGAAAAATAAAAGAACACCTGACCCTGAAGGGGGAAAAAGAAAAGCTGCAATCCAAATCGGGTTGCAGCTTTTTTGTTAATTGTTATTCAATCTTTTTTCTGATTTCGGTCGCTATTTCATTCATTTCTTCCGAACTAAGTTTTAGTTTTGGATTTTTAAAATTCATATCCGATTCTTTATTTATCGGAATCAGATGAATGTGAGCATGAAGCACTTCCAAGCCAATCACAGCTACTCCAATCCGAACACAGGTAACGCTTTTTTGAATAGCTATGGCTATTTTTTTTGCAAACACCATCATGTCTGCCAATGTTTTATCATCCAGATTAAAAATATAATCTTCTTCCATTTTAGGAACAACCAACGTGTGACCCTTAGTCATAGGGTTTATATCCAAAAATGCAAAATAACGTTCGTCTTCTGCGATTTTGTAACACGGTATTTCACCTGCTATAATTCTGCTGAATATTGTCATAGTTGGTTGAATAATATTTTTTTTGACTACCGACTGTCAACTGCCGACTGCCACTGTAAACTATAAACTCTTAAGTAACAAAAACCACAATAGAAACAATAGAGCATATTAATTCTCTCAAAATCATTTTATTGTACTTTTTTTTTGTTATATTTAATTTTTAGATTGGTATTTCCAATCTGTAATGCTATAAACTAATCTCAATAACTTCAAATTCCATAACTCCCGAAGGAACATTAACAATAGCTTTTTCGCCGACTTTTTTGCCAAGTAAACCCTTAGCAATAGGTGTTGTAACGGACAGTTTTCCTTCTTTAAGGTTAGCTTCACTCTCTGATACAATCATGTATGTCATGATTTGATTTGTTTGCGTGTTTTTAATTTTAACACGCGTCAAAATCTGCACTTCGTTTGTGTTTATTTTCGACTCGTCTATCATTCTGGCAGAAGCAACGGTGTCTTTCAGAAGTGCTATTTTCATTTCCAACATACCCTGTGCATCTTTTGCAGCATCATATTCGGCATTTTCAGACAAATCGCCTTTATCACGGGCTTCCGCAATTGATTTCGAGATGGCAGGTCGTTGTATTCTTTCCAGTTCGTTCAGTTCATCTACCATTTTTTTATACCCTTCAGCGGTCATATAAATCACTCCCATAATTGTGTCACTTTTTAGATTTATAAAACAAAAAGAATTCCGACAATGAACGCCGGAACTCTAAATCTTTATTTGTTATTTTTAATTAATATGCAAATATACAAGCTTTTTTTCATTTACAAGCTAATAGATTTGTGTTTAACAGCATTTTTCATTAAAATTTCAACTAAAATTTATAGATGAATTCACTACTACTATTCATATTTTTCAATCTTCCATTTGCTTATTTCGATAATAGTGTATAGTTTTGTAGTCAATCTGAAAATTTAAATTCCATGAAACAGGATACAAAAGAACAACGTACACTTTTTCCGGAAGAGTGTTTGTTGCGCGAAATAGCACGTCAACCGAGACTATCTATTGGAATTCCGAAAGAAAACACAGAAGTTGAAACCCGTCTGACACTTACACCCGAAGGAGTTGCAATTGTAACTGAAGAAGGTCACAGCATTTATATTCAGCGTGGTGCCGGTGAAGGAATGTCCTATTCCGATTTGCAATTCAGTGAAGCCGGTGCATTTATGGTTGATGATGCTTCGGAAGTTTTTGGTACTGATATTGTATTGAAAATTGCTCCGCCAACCATCGATGAACTAAATTTGATGCAGGATCGATCAAGCATTTTGTCCATGTTGCAACTGACAAACTTGTCGGCAGATTGCATTAAATTGATGATGAAGAAAAAGATGAATGCAATTGCTTATGAGTTTATTAGAGATGAACAAAAAGCTTTTCCGGTGGTAAGTTCAATTTCAGAAATTGAAGGAAATACTGCTATTGCAGTAGCGGCAGAATTGATGAGTAACGAGCGTGGTGGAAAGGGATTGTTGTTGGGAGGAATTGCAGGAATTACACCAACGGAAGTTTTGATTCTGGGAGCCGGAATTACAGGTTCAGTTGCAGCCAGAACAGCTTTGGCACTTGGTGCTCAAGTGAAAATATTTGATCATGACATTAATAAGCTTCGCAAAATACAACATTATCTTGGGCAACAGGTTTTTACTTCAGTTATTCAACCCGCTGTTCTTTTCAGAGCACTTGCCACAGCCGATGCAGTGATCGGAAATCTTCGATATATTAGCGGTTCAGAACGATTTATGGTGTCGGAAGATTTGGTAAAAACCATGAAACCAGGAGCAATAATAATCGATATGAGTGTGGATCAGGGTGGTTGTTTTGAAACATCGGAATGTCGCACGTTGAAGAATCCGGTTTATGAAAAACATGGGATAATTCATTATTGCGTCCCCAATATTTCAGCACGAGTGGCTCGTACATCGTCAATGGCATTGAGTAATATTTTTGCTCCTATTTTACTAAAAGTAGGTAATTCAGGTGGCGTTAAATCGGCTATCAGCGAAAGTTCAGGTTTCTGTCACGGAGCATATATTTTTGGTGGTGTGTTGGTAAATCATTTGATTGGTGATTATTACGGAATAACATCCAATGACATTGGATTATTATTAGCTGGATATTGACAGTATTCAGATTCAATATTTCAAAAAACTAACCAAAAAGGATGGAAGTTGGAGTCATAAAAACAGTTACAAATTAAAAAGTTACAGGTTTCAAGTTTTTGCGTTAAAGGCATGAAAATCACCTTTCTTACTCACTTGTAACTCGTAACTAAATATTAGATCGATAAAATCTGAAGAACACCTAACAAATTTTCATTTACCGGTTTATCATCTTTAATTGCTTTGGTGAAAGGCACATGCACAATTACATCGTTTACAATTCCAATCATAATACTGCGTTGTTCATCGATTAAAGCATCAATGGCTGCCACGCCCATTCTGCTTGCCAAAATACGATCGTAAGCGGTAGGTGAACCGCCACGTTGAATGTGACCAAGAATTGTAACACGAACATCGTATTCGGGATGTTCAACCCGCATTCGTTCAGCTAATCCGTTAGCACCCCCAGTAATATCACTTTCAGTCACTATTACAATACTGCTATTTTTTGATTTACGGAAACCATTTTTTATAAGTTCGTCCAATTGATCTACCTGAGTTTCACGTTCAGGAATTATGGCTGCTTCCGCTCCCGAAGCCAAAGCGCTGTTTAATGCCAGAAATCCGGCATCACGTCCCATTACTTCAATAAAAAATAAGCGTTCGTGCGACGAAGCTGTATCGCGAATTTTATCTACTGCTTCGATAATTGTATTTAAAGCTGTATCGTAACCAATGGTAGAATCAGTTCCATAAAGGTCATTATCAATTGTTCCGGGGAGACCGACGATGGGCACATTAAATTCCTGAGCAAAAATGCGGGCTCCTGTAAAAGTTCCATCGCCACCAATCACTACTAAAGCATCAATTTCTTCCTTTTTCATCGTTTCGAAAGCCAATTTTCGACCTTCGGGTAAATGAAATTCCACACAACGGGCAGTTTTCAAAATTGTTCCGCCCTGTTGAATTATATTACTGACATTTTGTGTTTGAAACTCTTTAATTTCGCCTGTAATTAAACCTTTATAACCTCTATAAATTGCTTTAACCCGAATGCCATTAAAAATAGCAGCACGCGTTACCGAGCGAATAGCTGCATTCATTCCCGGAGCATCACCTCCCGATGTAAGTAAACCAATGCATTTAATTTCGTATTTCATCTTTCTTCTTTAAAATATGTGTTTTAAAGCTAAATTTATTCCCCGCCGAACTTATTGATTTAATGCTATTTCATTCAGTTTTTCAGCAACAGCTTCCATCAACCAACGTGGCGTTGAAGTTGCTCCACAAATACCTATTTTCTTTGTTAAGTCAAGTTTTAAATTCACAACTTCTTCAGCCTCAGATACAAAATAAGTATTCGGATTTATTTGTTTGCTGTGTTCGAACAGCACTTTTCCATTTGAACTCTTTTTACCGCTTACAAAAATTATGATATCATTTTGCTGTGCAAAGGTAGTAATATTTGGTATTCTGTTTGCAACCTGACGGCAAATAGTGTCGTAATATTCAAAATTATTCGTCTTATCTTTTTTTTCTGATAAAGTTTTAACTAAGTGATTAAAACCATCCAACGATTTAGTTGTTTGTGAAAACAATCGAATGGGTTTTGATAAATCGACTTTATCTAAATCGGCTTCACTTTCAATAACAATGGCCTTTTCATTCGTTTGACCGACCAAACCATTCACTTCGGCATGACCAATATGACCATAAATTACAATCTGGGTATCTGGATTCTGAGCCGCGTCATAGGTTTTTTTAATGCGTGATTGAAGCTTCAAAACCACAGGACATGAAGCATCTATCAACGTTAAATTATTATTTTTTGCTATTTCATAGATGCGTGGTGGTTCTCCGTGGGCCCTTAGTAAAACTTTGGCGTTACGAAGTTGAGCAAACTGATCATAGTCAATTGTTTGCAAACCCATTTTAGCAAGTCGTTCAACTTCTTGACCATTATGCACGATATCTCCCAAACAGTAGAGTGTTTCTCCTTTGGCTAATTCTTCTTCAGCTTTTGATATGGCATTGACCACGCCAAAACAAAAACCTGATTTTTTATCAATCTCAATATTTAACATACTATTTATTTACTATTTAAACATTTACTATTACCATTGATTGAAACAATTTACTATATTAAAAATGACTTTAATAGTAATTATAAATCACCAAATTGTAAATGATTAAAACGTTTTTTCAATAAATAAAGTTCGTAAAATTTGTTGTTGTTCTTCAAGTGAAAGGTATGAATTATCAATAATTATCGCATCTTCTGCTTTACGCAATGGACTTTCATCACGGTTCTGATCACGTTCATCGCGTTCTTTTACATTGGCCAATACTTCTTCAAAATCAGCTTTTTCTCCCTTTAAAGCCATTTCGTCAAGTCGTCTTTGAGCTCGTATTTCAGGTGATGCAGTCAGAAATACTTTCAATTCTGCAGTCGGAAAAACCACAGTTCCAATATCGCGCCCGTCCATTACAATTCCTTTTTCTAAACCCATAATTTGCTGCTGACGAACCAATTCCTGACGTACAAATCCTAAAGTACTCACACGGCTGGCGCCGCTTGCCACTTCGAGCGTTCTTATTTCATTTTCAACATTTTTGCCATTCAAATATGTTTCAGATTTTCCTTCAGTATTTGTTTTAAATTCAATTCGAATAGACTCAATATTTTTTTCTAACTCTTTTGCATTAATTTCAGTTTCCGAAATCCAACCATTTTGAATACAAAAAAGGGAAACGGCGCGATACATTGCGCCTGAATCTACATAAATATAGCCTACTTCACGTGATAATTTTTTCGCCATGGTACTTTTTCCACACGAAGAAAAACCATCAATAGCCACAATGATTTTTTTCATTCTTGTTTGTATGTTTTTGAATTTGAGGAGTTTATAACCTAAATTCGTTTAGTGCGGTACTAATGGAAAATTGGTATGAATAATTTCCAACCTGAAATTGTGTCATTCCAAATCCAACATGAAATTTATATAATTTTATTCCACCACCAAATGAAAAACCGGCCATACTTTTAAAACCTGACATGGTCATTTCTTGTTGACGACGATCGTTGTAAGCCATTGTCAGATAAAAGTTTTTAGAAGGAACAAACTCTAAAGCTAAAATAGTGTGTCGGAAAGCCATATCTACAAATCCGATACTTTTTGTTGTTTGAGGAGTTGTATTTGAAAGATTATCAGTGGGTTGATTTGTAGATTCATAACTTAAATCCCAATGCTGCAGGTTTAGCAATGTCAACGAAAAACGGAGTGGCGCATAAGCCAGTTTTTTGCTAAAACCCAATTCTATATTAAATGGCAGTGGTTCAATATGTTGTCCGCCTTCATCAGAATAATAACCTTTAAATTGAGTTCCCATATTCCTGAAAACTAACCCGGCTGAAAAGAAATGAGCAGAATCATTGTAGCTTACACCGGCATCCATTGCCACTCCATAACTTGTATAAAGCTCATAAACGGAATAAATAGGTTTGAGAGTTGCACCAATAGTGATTTGTTTTGTAAGCGGACGAGCATACATAATATTCAGAGCCATATCCTTGGCGGTAAAAAAATTGTCAACTGTTTGATCGTTCGTTTCTGTAGCATATTTAAATAAACCATAGTCAATATACTGAATTCCAAAGGCAAAGTAATTTTTAGAACCAAATGATCTTCCATAAACTGCTGAGCCGAATTTTATATCAGCAAGATAAGTCGCCATATTGAGACCAATCACATTGTGAGTTTGCGAAGTCAATAATGCAGGATTTCCAAATGCAAAATTTATATCATTATCAAGTAATGAAATATTTGTACTTCCAAGAGCAGCCAAGCGTGAAGAAACAGGTAAATCCAAAAATTGATAAACACCAGTTCCTGCCTGCGAAAAAGCATAAAATGAGGATGTTATAAAAAATAATACACACAAAAATCTTTTAATCATCAAAAATGAATTGTTGAAGTTACGGGTGAATTTGGTAGTTAATAATACCGAAATTCATTTTTCAAAAAAACAGTCAAAGATACATTAATTTTGTGGACTGAAAGTGTGAAAAAATAAAATTCTACCTGACTAAACGGTAAAAAAGTGAAAATTAATATCTTTCCTATTGAAAAAAAGTTGAAATTCTAGAATTAAATCATTTGCGAGTGAAAAATTATTATTTTAACACCATAAAATAGACGATTGAAAAATAAATAGTACATTTGCTTGTCAGAAAAAGATATTTTATTGTCCTAAAATCTCTAAAAACAACATGGTTAATTTCAACTCAAATTAACTGAATATCACCTATTTTTCACAATAAAACAAAAATGGAAACAGAAATATACGAAGAAAAAGCAGTTTTGGTGGGAGTAATTACTCAAACTCAAAGCGAAGAAAAAGCGCGTGAATACCTTAACGAGTTAGCTTTTTTAGCTGAAACAGCCGGTGCTTCACCCGAAAAACTTTTCTTTCAACGAGTTGATTTTCCAAATCCTAAAACGTACGTCGGACCGGGGAAACTGATTGAAATTAAATCTTTTGTGGACAAAAATGAAATAGGAGTAGTAATCTTCGACGATGAACTTTCGCCTAAACAACTTAGAAACATAGAGGCTGAATTACAAGTATTGATTTTGGATAGAACCAGTTTGATTTTAGATATTTTTGCCAAACGAGCTAAAACAGCAAGTGCTAAAACTCAGGTTGAACTGGCTCAATGTCAGTATATGTTGCCACGCCTTACTCGACTTTGGACGCATCTGGAGCGCCAACAGGGTGGTATCGGTATGCGAGGTCCGGGAGAATCACAGATTGAAACCGACCGCCGGATTATTCTTACTAAAATTTCCTTGTTGAAACAAAATCTCAAAGAAATTGACCAACAAATGACCACACAGCGTAAAAATCGTGGAAAAATGGTGCGGGTAGCTTTGGTCGGATATACGAATGTTGGGAAATCAACGTTAATGAATTTAATTAGCAAATCGGATATTTTCGCTGAAAATAAGCTGTTTGCAACGCTGGATACCACAGTTCGCAAAGTAATAATTGAAAATTTGCCTTTTTTGCTTTCTGATACGGTTGGTTTTATCCGTAAATTGCCACATCACTTGGTTCAATCTTTTAAATCGACTTTAGATGAGGTACGCGAAGCGGATTTGTTGCTTCATGTAGTTGATGTTTCGCATCCAAATTTTGAAGAACAACTGGAAGTTGTCAATCAAACCTTAAAGGAAATTGATCCTCGGGAAAAGCCTATGATATTGATATTTAACAAAATTGATGCATTTTCATATACACAAAAAGATAAAGATGATTTGGGTCCAACGAAACGTGAAAATATCAGTTTTGATGAGCTTAAAAAAACTTGGATGGGAAAAATGCACGACAATTGTATCTTTATTTCGGCTCGTGAAAAACTAAACATTGATGATTTAAAGGAATTGATGTACGAAAAAATCAAAGCCATTCACGTTGAACGCTATCCTTACAATGACTTTTTATTTCAACGTTATACTGATATTGAAGAATAAGAATTGAAAAATATATTTATGACAAATTACCGTTCGTTAAACGAGAGAGAAATTGCAACCTTAACAGTTTATGGTTGTTCATCTGAAAACTGGAAAGATGTTCAGGTTGCTGAGAATTTTTCACCTTCTTTTTTTCAAAATGTTCATTTTTCCGGTAAAGTTTTCTTAGGAACTTACAATAAAATTTTTGAACTGGTCGGTGGTGTTAAAAAACATGCGGGAATTTATAACTGTATTTTGCATAATTGTGTGATTGAAAATGATGTTTTTATTGACAATATACATAATTATATTGCTAATTATCAAATAGGTGAAGGTTCGTTTATTGAAAATGTTGACTTGTTGATGGTTGATGGATTTTCAAGTTTTGGAAATGGCGTAAAAGCTTCGGTAATGATTGAAAGTGGTGGTCGCGAAATGGAAATATTCGAAAACCTAAGTGCCCCATTCGCCTACATTTTCACATTTTATCGACACCGTCCGGAGTTAATCCGTAGTATTCAATATCAAATAGAAAAATTTTGCAATTCTAAACAATCTGACAAAGGAACTATTGGCAAATATGTTCAAATTGTAAATTGTGGAAATATTAAAAATGTATGTATCGGCGACTCTGCTAAACTGGAGGGAACCTCATTGCTCGAAAACGGTACAATTATCAGCAACCAGCAAGCTTCGGTTTATATCGGACCCGGTGTACAATGTAAAAATTTTATTATCAATTCCGGATCAACAATCACAGAATCAGCTATGATTTTAAATTGTTTTGTTGGTCAGGGTTGTTTGATTGGGAAACAATTTTCGGCAATTGATTCACTATTTTTTGCCAACTTTCAGGGTTTACATGGTGAAGCAGTATCTATTTTTGCCGGTCCTTATACTGTTACGCACCACAAATCAACCTTACTGCTGACGGCTTTGTTCTCGTTTATGAATGCCGGAAGTGGAACGAATCAAAGTAACCACATGTACAAACTTGGTCCTGTTCATCAAGGAATTACCGAGCGAGGTGTGAAAACTTCGAGTGATTCCTATATTATGTGGCCAGCTAAAATCGGTGCATTTACGGTGGTTTTGGGTAGTCATAAAGGAAATCCTGATATTTCTGAATTACCATTCTCCTATCTTATCGAAAATGATGGAGAAAGCCATTTGTTGCCCGGAATTAACTTACATAGTGCCGGAACTATTCGCGATGTGCAAAAATGGCCGAAACGCGACAATCGGGCTGATAACATAAAACTTGACCCAATCAATTTTGATTTTCTTTCGCCATATACTTTATCGAAAGCGATAAAAGGAATTGAGATTTTGAAAGGATTATTACAAAACATTGATGAAAGTTCCTCATTCGTTTGGTATCAAAATTGCAAAATCAAACGTTCTTCCATTAAAAAAGGAATTGAATTGTATGAAATGGCAATAAATCAATTCATTGGAAATAAATTAGTTGAAAAATTAAACGGTCAGAAAATAGAATCGAAAAAAGATATTATCAACATTTTTTCATCCGATTTTGAAATTGGTGTCGGTGATTGGGTAGATATGGTCGGATTATTAGCTCCCAAATCGGAAGTAGACAAATTGCTGGATCAGATTTCAATCGATAAATTATCAATCGAAACTATTCAAAACAAATTGAACGAAATACATTCAAATTATGCTGAATATTCTTGGAATTGGGCAAAAGGTGTATTGGGGAAAATGCTCGATAAATCATTGAATGACATTGAGATTTTAGATATCATTGGCATTTTGGAACAATGGAAGAAATCGGTTTTGACTTTTGAAGATTTGATTCTACGGGATGCAAAAAAAGAATTTAATTCCATTTCAAAAACAGGATTTGGAATAGATGGAGATGAAACTGACAAACAGCTCGATTTTATTGCAGTTCGTGGTACATTCGAGGAAAATTCTTTTGTAAAAGATATTAATAATCAAATAAATAGAACTGTTGAAATAGCAGATAAACTGATAGAAAATTTAAAATCATGAACAACTTTAATTTTTTTAGTCCAACCTTTTTTGTGTTCGGAAAAGGACGGGAAAATGAAGCCGGAAAATACGTAAAGCGTTTCGGTGGAACCAAAGTGTTAATCCATTTCGGTAGTGGATCAGTGATAAAAAGTGGCTTGCTTGCCCGTGTCAAAGCTTCATTGAAAGCTGAAAATATTTATTTTACCGAGTTAGGTGGCGTTCAACCAAACCCACGCAGCGGACTGGTTTACAAAGGAATAGAAATCTGTAAAAAAGAAAATATTGATTTCGTTTTGGCTGTTGGCGGTGGAAGTGCCATTGACTCGGCTAAAGCCATTGCGCTCGGAGCCTTGTATGAAGGCGATTTCTGGGATTTTTACGAAGGAAAACAAATTGAAAAAGCATTGCCGGTAGCCACCATTCTGACTATTTCAGCTGCCGGAAGCGAAGGTTCGATGGGAACCGTGATTACACACGAGAACGGTATGTTGAAACGTGCTGCCAACGGTGAACCTTTACGCCCGGTTTTCTCCATTTTGAATCCGGAACTTACCTGCACGTTGCCAAATTATCAGACTGCATGCGGTGCTACAGACATGATGGCGCACGTTATGGAACGCTATTTTACCAATACGAAAAACGTTGAAATTACCGACCGGCTTTGCGAAGGCATTTTACTGACTATTATAAATGAAACGCCAAAAGCTTTGTCTAAACCAAATGATTATGAAGCCCGCGCCAATTTGATGTGGGCTGGTATGGTGGCTCATAATGATACTTGTGGAGTAGGACGAGAAGACGATTGGTCATCGCACAACATGGAACATGAACTTTCGGGATTATACGATGTGACTCATGGTGCAGGTTTAGCGGTCATGTTTCCGGCTTGGATGAAATATGTGATGCACCAGAATGTGATGCTTTTTGCACAGTTTGCAGTTCGCGTTTGGGGTTGTGAAATGGATTTTGAAAATCCGGAAAATACAGCTCGTCAAGGCATTGAATGTTATGAAAAATTCATGAATTCCATTGGTATGCCGATTCGTTTCTCCGAACTTGGGGCTAAATCCGAAGATATTCCTACATTGGTAAAAACTATGGGGTTAGGAAAAAATACCCTTGGCAGTTTTGTAAAACTTACGGAAGAAGATGTGGCAAAGATTTATGAGTTAGCGGTGTAGGTAATCAATAAATTAGATTAAACATTAAAATGATTTCCAAAAAGATACAATTAAATATTAAAGCAGAGTCTTTAAATATCAGTATCAATTTGCCGGCTTCCAAAAGTATCAGCAATCGTGCGTTGATTTTGAATGCATTGGCTTATAGTCCATACGACATTCAGAATCTGTCGGATTGCGACGATACGCAGGTAACTATGAAAGCGTTGGATTCAAACGATAGAACTTTTGATATTGGAGCTGCCGGCACATCCATGCGTTTTCTTACAGCATTTTTGTCGAAAACGGTAGGCGAATGGGTTATTACCGGAAGTGAACGCATGAAACAACGCCCGGTAAAGTTGTTGGTAGATGCACTAAATAGTTTGGGAGCACGGATTGAATACTTAGAAAAAGAAGGATTTCCTCCCTTGAGGATTTTTGGAAGTGTGCTTAAGGGAGGTGAAATTCGGGTGAATGGTGGTGTGAGCAGTCAGTATATTTCAGCATTGATGATGATTGCACCATTTATGCAAAATGGATTGAAAATCATACTTGAAGGCAATGTTATTTCTGTTCCGTACATCCGCATGACCATTAGCATGATGAAAGAATATTGTGTGAAAGTGAATTTTGAAAATAACGTTATTGAAATTGAACCGCAAACTTATCAACCAATCAAATACAAAGTAGAATCGGATTGGTCGGCTGCTTCCTATTGGTATGAAATTTTATCAATCGCCGGAAAAGGTCAGATTTTCCTAAGCGGATTAAATCAAAACAGTTATCAGGGCGACAGCAAAGTGGCTGAACTTTTTATGCAATTGGGCGTAAAAACCGAATATCAAAAAGAAGGTGTTTTGCTTACTTCAACAGGAAATTATACCGGGAAATTTGAATATGATTTTGTAAATCAACCGGATCTGGCACAGACTTTTGCCGTAACTTGCTGTTTGAAAAATATTCCTTTTCATTTTAACGGAGTTGAAAGTCTGAAAATTAAAGAAACGAACCGCATAGCGGCTCTAACAAACGAACTTCATAAACTTGGTTACATTCTCAATGAACCCGTCGAAGGTCAGTTGGCATGGAATGGTGAACGTTGCGAACCAGCTAAAGAAATAAGCATTGCCACTTACGAAGACCATCGTATGGCAATGGCATTTGCCCCGACAGCAATGGTTACACCGATAACTATTGAACATCCCGAAGTGGTGAGCAAATCATATCCAAACTTTTGGGAAGACTTAGAACAGTTAACCCCTAGCCCCTAAAGGGGAACTGGAATAGCACGGTCAATTATCAAACAATTGTTGCTTAATTCCCCTTTAGGGGTTGGGGGTTCATTGTTATTTCTTGCATCACTTCATACACAATCGGGCAGGTATATGCATTTTTAATCGATAGATTATAAATCTGATAAAAGCGTTTTCGGTCGGTGTGTGGATATTCACGACAGGCTTTCGGTCGGGATTCGTAAATGGCACAATAATTATCTGAACCCAGAAAAGGGCACGGCATCGATTGAAAAACTAAATCGCCATCTTCATCAATCATTAAATATTTAGAAATAATATCAGATGCTTTCATTCGAAGCGCTTTTGCAATTCGTTCTACATCTTTATCGGTAGTGCGAGGTCCTAATGAGCGGCAACAATTGCCACAGCTTAAACAATCAGTTCGTTCTGAAATTTTATCGTGCAACGCATGAACTTGTAAGTCCATTTCCGCCAGTTTTTTCTTGTTCTTTGCTAAAAAACGTTTCCAGTCAGGTTCTGATTTTGTTGCTAAAATTGGCAATAATTTATAATCTAATTGTTTGTTCATGTGTAATTTAATGATATATTTCAGAATACAAATGTATTCAATTATAGTTTAGGAATCAAAAAACATGCATATTTTCATAATAATTTTTGTATCTTTGCAGTCGTTTTATTTACAAACACACAAAAATTTATGAGTCAATTAAGTGATGTGTTGGGACAATACGATGCGCCCCAACAAGCTAAAGCAAACGGTCTATATCCCTATTTCCGTGCCATTGAATCAGATCAGGATACAGTTGTAACAATAGCTGGAAAGCATGTTTTAATGTTTGGATCGAATAGCTATTTGGGATTGACTAATCATCCTCGGTTGAAAGAAGCAGCTATCAAAGCAGTAGAAAAATACGGGACCGGATGTGCTGGTTCTCGGTTTTTAAATGGAACTTTAGACATTCATCTTGAATTAGAAGACCGTTTGGCGAAATTGGTTCACAAAGAATCTGCTTTGGTTTATTCCACAGGTTTTGCAGTAAATTCTGGTGTAGTTCCGTGTATTACTGGTCGTGAAGATTATTTGATATTCGATGAGTATGACCACGCCTCAATAATCGAGGGCAAACGTTTGTCGTTTTCCAAACAGTTGAAATATCGCCACAACGATATGGATGCTTTGGAAAATTTTCTAAAGAAATGTGAACCCGACAAGTTAAAAATTATCGTTACTGACGGGGTTTTTAGCATGGAAGGTGATGTTGCCAAATTACCGGAAATTGTTGAATTATCAAAAAAATACAACGCTTCCATTTACGTGGACGAAGCACATTCATTGGGTGTGTTTGGAAAAACAGGCGCTGGAATTTGTGAACATTTCGGTTTATCGAACGATGTAGATTTGATAATGGGAACATTCAGCAAATCGCTTGGAACCGTTGGAGGATTCATTGCTTCGGACGAGAATATTATCAATTATTTAAAACATAATTCTCGTACTTTGATTTTCAGTGCTTCTATTACACCCGCTTCTACTGGTTGCGTATTGGCAGCATTGGATGTAATGGCTGAAGAAACATGGAGAAAAGATGCCTTGTGGGCAAATACAAACCGAGCCAAAACAGGATTTTTAAAAGCCGGATTTGAAATAGGACCAACGGAAACACCCATTATTCCTCTTTTTGTGCGTGACAATATAAATACATTTAAACTAACGCGTATGTTGATGGACGATGGAGTATTTGTAAATCCTGTAGTTTCTCCGGCTGTTCCTTCGGAAGATTCTCTTATTCGTTATTCATTGATGGCAACACACACTTTCGACCAAATTGACGAGTCGTTAGAAAAAATTTCCAGAGATGCACGCACATTAGGAATCATTAGATAATTTATAATTCATAATTTTAATTAGATAATTAAGAATAGAACGGGTTTGGAAAACAAGCTGGTTCTATTCTTTGTTTTAAAAAGACACAATAGACTGATGAGAATCAGCCATACCCTCAACTCTCAACTAAAATGATTACCGTATCTAATCTAGCCATTCAATTTGGCAAACGGATTTTATTTTCTGATGTAAATCTAAAATTTACTGCCGGCAATTGTTATGGCATTATTGGTGCCAATGGTGCCGGAAAATCTACGCTTATCCGCATGCTCAGCGGAGATATGGATGCCACACGAGGAACTATTCAGTTTGGACATGGCGAAAGGCTTTCGGTATTAAAACAAGATCACTTTGAATTCGATGAATTTACGGTCATTGACACCGTGATGATGGGACATGATGTGCTTTGGAAAGTAAAATCTGAAAAAGATGCCATTTATCTAAAAGAGAATTTTTCAGATGCGGATGGTTTACGGGCTTCAGACCTGGAAGAAAGATTTTCCGAAATGAACGGTTGGAATGCCGAAAGTGATGCGGCTTCTTTATTAAGCGGATTGGGAATAAAAGAAAATTCTCACTACTTGCTGATGAAAGACCTAAACGGTATGGAAAAAGTGAGAGTTTTATTAGCACGTGCTCTTTTTGGTAAACCTGATAATTTACTGCTTGACGAACCGACAAATGATTTGGATGTTGATACTGTGATGTGGTTAGAAAACTATCTGGCAAACTACGAAAATACTGTGCTGGTTGTTTCTCACGATCGTCATTTTCTTGATGCCGTGAGTACACATACCGTGGATATTGATTACGGGAAAGTGCAGCTTTTTGCCGGAAACTATTCATTTTGGTACGAGTCCAGTCAGTTGGCACTTCGTCAGCAACAAAATCAGAATAAAAAGGCTGATGAAAAACGCAAGGAACTGGAAGAATTCATTCGTAGGTTCAGTGCCAATGTGGCTAAATCAAAACAAGCGACAAGTCGTAAGAAAATGCTTGAAAAACTGAATGTTGAAGAAATTCAACCTTCAACTCGCAAATATCCGGGTATTATTTTCACACCTGATCGCGATCCGGGTAATATGGTGCTGGAAGTCGCGGGACTTGGAAAAATAGCTGATGATGGAACTGTGTTATTTAAAGATGTGAATTTCAACGTGGAAAAAAACGACAAAATCGTTTTCCTATCGCGTGATCCACGAGCTATGACGGCTTTCTTTGAAATTATCAACGAACATGATAAAGTTCACAAAGGAACTTTCAATTGGGGAATAACCATTACTCACGCCTATTTGCCACTTGATAATTCTGAATTCTTCAATACCGATTTAAATCTGGTTGACTGGCTTGGTCAATTTTCCGACGACACCACTGAAGCTTTTATTCGTGGTTATTTGGGCAAAATGTTATTCTCAGGTGACGAAATTTACAAAAAAGCGAGCGTTATTTCAGGTGGTGAAAAAATGCGATGCATGATTTCGCGCATGATGCTTCGGAATGCCAATGTAATGATTCTTGATTCACCGGCCAACCACCTTGATTTGGAATCTATTCAGGCTTTTAACAATACCTTAGTGAATTTCAAAGGAAATGTCTTGATGGCTTCGCACGACCGTGAATTTATTCAAACCGTTTGTAACCGGATTATTGAGCTTACTCCACGCGGAATAATTGATAAACAAATGGATTACGACGATTATGTGACTTCGGAGGAAATTAAAGCAATACGTGAGAGAATGTATAAATAATTTTTTTGTATTAAAGTACAGACTGAGAGCAATTTTTATATCTTTGCTGCCATAAATAAAAAAAATCAGTATGAACGAAGAAAAAAATTACGATTGCAAAAACAGAAACTACCACCATCAAGCAAATGCTTCAGGTGGAGCGGTTTATGGATTGGGATTAATTGGTGCAGCTATTTATTTCATTTCGCATGTTACCACCTTTTGGCTGGGCGTTCTCGGATTCCTAAAAGCCATCGTTTGGCCGGCAATTCTTGTATATTATGCCTTGAGATCGTTAGGTGTTTAATGCTAAAAACTTATTGAAACAAATGCTTTTCCCGAATTGAGAAAGGCATTTGTTGTTTAAGAAAATCAGCGTTTCCGATCAAGTTCAATTGTCACCCGTTCTACCATATTACCAAGAGGAGGATTGAGTTTTGAAAGTTTGACTTCCAATCCATGAATTTGCGGGAATTCATTAAAAACACTATCCAAAATCCGTTGTCCGACATGTTCAATCAGTTTCGACGGAATTTCCATTTCTCTTTTTACCACATCATAAACCAACTGATAATTAAGTGTATGATTCAAGTCATCTGTCTTTCCTGCAAGATTTGTTTTTAATTCCATGCTGACACTTACAATGAACCTATTTCCAAGCGTTTGTTCGTGTTCCAAACAACCGTGAAAGGCGTGGAATTCCATATTTTCGAGTATAATTTTGCTCATTTCTGTAAAATTTAAATTGAAAATTGGGAATTGAATAATCGGAAATTAGTCTACTTCACTTCCAAATTCCCCGTTATGTACAAAAGTACGTATTTTATCGCCTGATTTTACTTGTCTTGCTGAAGTTATTCGTTTTCCGTTCAATGTCGTAATCGTATATCCGTGTTTAAGTAGAAAGTTCGGAGAATGCGTTTCAATATTTTTTCCCAGCAATGCAAGTTTATTATTTTCTTTTAACAATTGCATGCGCAGCGTTGATTTTAAGCGATTTTTCTGTCGGTCAAGCGAATGAGTTTTTTGTATTACCCAACTCCGTAAAGTTTGTTTTATTCGCATTTGAGTTTGAACAATAAATCGAGATTCATTTTCGATGTTACTTTTGACCAAATTTTGAATATCTGCAATTATATTTACGACTTGATTTTCTGCATCTTGTAAACATGAAATCAAAAATTCCGCCACGGCCGTTGGTGTTTTTAAGTTGGTGTAAGCCACCATATCCAAAATGGAAATATCCCGCTGATGACCGATTCCGGCAATAATGGGCAAAGGAAATTGCGCACAATTCAATGCCAGTTCGTACGAATCAAAACAAGCCAAATCGGTTGTGGCACCACCACCACGAATTATCACCACTACATCAAACAAATCGATATTTTCATATATTTTCTCCAATGCCGAGATAATGGATGATTCAGTTTGCTCACCTTGCATGACCGCAGGAAAAAGTTTAGTATAAAAAGTGAAATGAGATGAGTTGTTTTTCAATTGGTCGCAAAAATCGCCATAACCGGCGGCTGTGGGCGAAGAAATAATAGCCAGCCGTTGAGGGATTTCCGGAAATGGCAATTGTTTGTTCATATCCACAATACCATCTTCTTCCAATTGTCGAATGATTTGTAACCGTCGAGTAGCCATTTCACCAATGGTGAAAGTCGGATCAATATCGCGGATGTTCAGACTGAAACCGTAAACACCGTGAAATTCAACAGTTACAGCTACCAAAACATTTAATCCCGATCGAAGTGTTTGTCCCGTGCTACTTTCGAAATACGGTTTCATCATTCGGTAAGTGGAAGCCCAAATCGTAGCTTTTGTTTTTGCCAACAACATATCCGAATCGCTGTCTTTTTCAATCAATTCCAAATAACAATGTCCACCCTGATTTTCGCGCAATTCACTAATCTCGGCACGAATCCAAATGGGAGTTTCGAAACTCAACCGTATGGTTTGCTGAATTTGATCAGTAAGTTCAGAAAGTGAGATTGAATTCATTTAATTAGTTTGAAAGTTAGTAAAGTTTTAAAAGTTCTTAAAGATTCTAAGTGGTCTATAATTTATAAACTTTCTACTTTATGAACTTTATGAATTTATTTTATCAGAATTTTTTTCGTCTCTGTTTTTTCATTTTCCGAAATACAAACTGCATAAATTCCGGGGGCGAAATTGAAGGTTCGTAGAACAATAGGAGAATCGGTAACAGGCTGATTGACCATCATTTTTCCTGTAATTGAATAGATTTTTACCGAAGTGTTTTGTGGCATGCTTCCATCGGGAAGTCGGATAATCAATGTGTTAAACGTCGAGTTATAAGCCAGTACAAAATTATTTTTTTCAATCTGGCGTAAAGAATCGAAAATGAGTAAGTTCTGTTCAGCCTGCAAAAAATCCGGAATTCCATAACCCAGTTGTGCTGTCGGATTAGTAAATAGATTTCCGCTCTTAAAAACGGATTGAAGTAGTGCCCAAATATTGGGATTTGGATTTATTGCTTTATATCGTTGCAATAAACAAGCCATCAATCCTGCCATTATTGGAGTAGCAAATGATGTTCCGTCACCATTAACAGTTGATCCATTTATATCAACTAATGCAGACCTACTTCCCATAGCGCAGATTTCCGGTTTTACGCGGCCATCGTAACTTGGACCATACGATGTAAAGTAGCTAGGTGTTCCGATTGAATCAACAGAACCAACAGAAATAATCCCATCGGCATCGGCCGGCGAACCGATATAATGCCAAGGATTGTTTGGGCTACCTTCGTTACCTGCTGCAACCAATACTACGATTCCTTTTTTGCTTGCCAGATTGGCGGCACGACTGGCACGCGAAACTTTGCCGTTCATATCGGCATACGAAAAATTCATGGTCGAATCATCGAAAGTATAATAACCCAATGAGGAAGTGGCAACATCAATTCCCACACTGTCGGCAAACTCAATCCCTGAACACCAAAAATCGGTTTCAACTTTGTATTCCGTAGGTGAATATTCTGTGCGAATCAACCAGAAAGATGCATCCGGTGCCGTACCCAAAAACTGTCCGGGTAAATTCCCTGTCATGGCGGATAAAACCATCGCTCCATGCGTATCTTCACTGTAAATATTTGAATTAGGATTGATAATATCTTTTGTCCCGAGCAATCGTCCCTGCAGGCGCAAGCTGTCGAAACACGGGTTTGTATCCACGTTTGTAAACCCTGCATCAATTACCCCGATTTGTATCCCTTTTCCCCGAAAACCTTCATTATGTAAAGACGCTCCGTTCAACTGATTGATTTGAGTTGCAGCCGTTCCGTAATCAAAGGTGATTTTCTTTGCAGCTTTTTGGGAGGGAGTTTGCACCGGTCCAATGAGTTCGCCGGTATATTCCACAAATTTCACAAAAGACAACACACGAACCTGACTCATTTTACTTGAATCGGTAAGCAAAACCGTTGCGCCATTCATCCATTTACTCGTGTTATGAACCGGAATTCCAAAATTTTCAATTTGCTGTAAATAAGAAGGATTTACAGGTAAATCGGTTGAATCACAAGCAATATTAAATGCCGCCCGACGGGCAATAGCCCTGGCAGACAAGAAAGCAGATGGATTTGACAAAGAGTACGGTGAATTATTTTTATTTGCAAACTGCACATAGAAATAATAACTTGTTGTCTGCGCTTTAATTGAAGCCGATACAACTAACAGAAATACAAAAAGTAAGCCAAGCACTTTGAAATTAATTGTTCGTTTCATTTCTTTCAAGTTATTATTGCTGCAAAAATACGATATTTTTTATAGAAGTGATTTCTATTCAAAAAATTAAAAAAATAATAATCTTAAAATTAAGGTTATTAAGAATCTTTCATATCTTTGTAACACATTCTTTTGTGCTTAAATATTAGATAAATTATTATGAAAAATCGACACAAAATACATTGGACAATAGGCAGAATGGCGATTATTCTTTCGGGTGTATTTTCATTTCCCGTATATGCTCAAACTCCTAAGCTACCAAAATATGAACCGGACATTGTAGATTCTCTCCAAAAAAAGGTAACTCCAAATTATAAGGGAAAGCTTTATGACGAAGATGTTTATGAAAAAATGCCTGTATTTCCGGGAGGAAAGGATTCATTACTTAATTTTATTCGAAAGAATCTTCAGTTTGATCCAAAAATAGAGTATGGAAATGGCATTCCGGGAAAAGTAATTGTTAAATTTGTTGTGACAAAAACTGGCGAAGTTACCAACGTTGGAGTAGTAAGATCACTTAATCCAGCCTGTGATAAAGAAGCTATTCGGGTCGTAAAACTGCTTCCAAAATTTACTCCGGGTGAACAGAATGGCAAGAAAGTGGATGTTTGGTATACATTACCCGTTTTTTTTAAATTGTAATAAGAACAAGCCCATTCAAAATCTTATTCGTATTTTTGTTTCCACATTTATTAAAGTGGGAGCACGACTTTAAGTCGTACCCCCACTAAAAATAACTCCATGCAGAAATACCTCCAAATACTCAAGCAATACTGGGGCT
>JADGPS010000115.1 GCA_017882285.1 Paludibacter sp.
ACAATCAATATTTTCTTGCCTCCGATGTACCGGCTTTTTTGAAGGAAACTAATAAAGTTTATTTCCTGAATGACGGCGAAGCGGTTGTCCTAGGTAACTCCGGAATAAAACTTTTTGACCTTGAAACCGAAAAAGAAAAAAAACTTATTCCACAAATTCTTGATTGGAAGTTGGAAGATGCGGAAAAAGGTGGATTTTCCCATTTTCTTCTTAAAGAAATTTATGAACAACTTAAGACTATTCCTAAAACGACTTCCATTAATGAAAAAGCAATAAAAGAACTGGCTGATAAAATTAATTCGGGATATAAAGTTGTTTTAATAGGATGCGGTACTGCATCCTATTGCGCTTTGGCGACTAAATATTTTTTTGCCGAACAAGGAATTGACGCTCAAGCAATTCCTGCCTATGAGTTTATGCCTTTTTCGAAATTCATTAATAAAAAAACTTTAGTCTTTGCCATCTCGCAGTCAGGCGAGACCGCCGATACCTTAATTGCCGTCAAAGAGGCGAAAAAAAGAGGTGCGGAAATCGTTGCCGTCATTAACGCCCGTGGATCAACTCTGGAAAGACTGTCAAACACAGTTTTATTAGTTGGGGCCGGACCGGAAATCGCCGTCGTATCAACTAAGGCGTTTACTTCCCAATTATCAACTCTTTATTTATTGACAAAGGCGGTTGAAAATAAATATGAAGTAGGAAAAGAAAAAATAAAAAATTTAAGCAAAATATTAAAGGAATGGCTTAATCCTGTATTAATTAATCAATTAATTGATATAGCGAAAATGTTAATGGACGAAGAGCACATGTATCTGATCGGTAAACATCTAAACTATCCGGCCACTTTGGAATTCGCTTTAAAGATTAAAGAGACCAGCTATATCCATGCTGAACCGTTTTCGGCCGGCGAACTGAAACATGGAGTGATTACTTTGATTCAAAAAGGGACTCCCTGTTTTGTTCTCGCTTCAAACGATAGGGTTAAAGAAGAGGTCTTATCCAGTGCAGCCGAACTTAAAGCCCGCGGCGGACTAATCATCGGTGTCGCTCCGTTTGAATCAAACGAATTTGATATTTTGATAAAAACTCCTGATCTTGAAGACCTCACTATTTTTGCCAGCATTATCGTTGGACAGTTACTTGGTTATTATCTCGGTGTCGGCCGCGGAGCCGATCCTGACAAACCAAGAAATCTTGCCAAAAGCGTTACGGTAAAATGATAAAATAATTATTACATGGATCGTTCGACCAAAAATAAACTTTGTTATTTAGTCGCTTTTCTCCTTGTTATTTTCGTTTTCTTATTTATCCTCAATAGAAATAAAATTACTTTCGCTCCAACTATATCGTCAATAGTTACACCTACGCTTTTACCAAAACAATTAGTTAAATTATCATATGTCATCGACGGCGATACGATCATTGTTGATGGCAAGAAAAAAGTCCGATACATTGGCATTAATACTCCCGAATTGAAAACACAAATATCACCCGATGAATGCTTTGCCCGGGAAGCCTTAGACGAAAATAAAAAATTATTAGAAAACAAACAAATTTTTATGGAAAAAGATGTTTCGGAAGTAGATAAATACAACCGACTGCTCAGATACGTTTGGGCAAACAATACTTTTGTTAATGACTATCTAATAAGAAATGGCTTTGCAAAAATTGATACCTATCCGCCTGACACAAAATACTATCTTCAATTCAAACAAGCACAACAAGAAGCAAAAGACAATAATAGAGGACTGTGGAGAGAATGCCCGCTTAAGTATTAGTGATGGCAAAAAACGGCAGCAAAAAAAGAAGAAAGATTGAATCAAATATCCACCCTGTTTCGAGCCCAACTGTGCTTTCCAAAATTTCGGTTGACATATAATTTAATAACTGCCAACATCTGTATTATAAGCCTATATCTTTTTGAAAGTCAAGTGTCTGAAGTATTTTTTAAATTAACATTAGTTCGATTGTGGGAAAGAGTGGGAGTACGACTTTAAGTCGTTCCCCAACTCTTTGTGTAAAATGATATTTATTTTTGGTGTTACAGGCAAGAGCATACCGTCAGTTCCATTCAGGGAATTGACTGGTTTTCTTATCAAGTGCAGCGATTTTTTGCATATCTGATTTATTGAGCTTAAAGTCAAATACGTTCAGATTTTCTTTCATATAGGCTGGATTGGATGTTCGTGGTATAACTATTATGCCTCTTTGAATAAGCCATCTTAATGTTACCTGAGCAGCGGTTTTGTTATATTTTTTTCCAATTTCAACCAATACTTTATTGGTAAAGAGTCCATTTCTACCCTGTGCAAATGGTGACCAACCCTCTACTTGCACTCCAAACTTTTCAATCATTCTTTGCATTTTGGGTTGTTGGAAAAAAGGATTTAATTCTATTTGATTGACTGCCGGTTTAATCTCTGCTTTTGCCATCAAGTCTGCAAGTTGAACTGAATCAAAGTTACTCACGCCAATGGCTCTGATCTTGCCTTCTTTGTAAAGCTCTTCCATTGCTTTCCATGAACCTTGCACATCTCCATGCGGGCGATGGATAAGGTACATATCTAAATAATCCACTCCCAACTTTTTTAGCGATCTTTCAAAAGCTTTTTTTGTGTTTTCATAACCCATATCACTTACCCACAGTTTTGTACTGATAAAAAGTTTTTTTCTGTCAATTCCACTTTTCTTAATGCCTTTTCCTACTGCTTCTTCGTTTCCGTAAATAGTTGCAGTATCAAAAAGACGATAGCCAAGTGAAATTGCTTTCGCCACACTATTTATTCCCACCGAATCATTTAGTTCAAGTGTTCCGAAACCAAGAGCAGGCATTTTCACACCATTATTAAGCGTTTTTGTTGGAATGAAAACTGTTTTTCCATAATTAGATTGAGCTATTGACATGGTTGTCACAGCAAGAAATGCCCACAAAAGAGCTGCGTTTTTGATGAATTTTTTCATATTGATTTTAATTTAAATGTTATTTAAACCTTAGTTTTATCAGGCAAAGATACAATTTTTTGAAAGTAAATCACAATTGTATTATTAGTGATTAAAAAAGATTTTCCCCAATAAACATTTTTTTGTTTTCATTTTTTACTTTCACTTTTTTTTCTCACTTTTGTTGCAAGATTCTATAAATTTATTTTTATAACAAAAATCAGTATGAAAAAATCCGTATTTTATTTATTTTCAATAGCTTTAGTTTTACTAATTAGTTCCGCCGCTCCCGATAAAAACGTAGTGCAACCGAAAAGTAATGAAAAAGTTAAAGTTCAAATCAGTTGTGTAGCTTTTTATAATCAGGAAAATTTTTTTGATACAATTGATAATGTGAATGTTATCGACGAAGAATATCTTCCAAATGGACCAATGAAATGGAATACGCAAAAATATAATGCCAAACTGGAACACATGTCTTATGCCATTTCTCAAATCGGATTGGATTATTCTCCTCAAGGAGTGGCAATGATTGGATTGTCTGAAATAGAAAACCGGGGCGTTTTAGAAGATATAATTAAACAACCGGCATTGGCAAAACGCTCTCTTCAAATTGTACATTACGACAGTCCCGATGTACGTGGAGTTGACGTCGCGTTGCTTTATAACCCAAAACTTTTTATTGTAACAAACAGTAAATCATACCGTTTATACATGCCTTCTGATCCAAAATTTCTGACACGCGATCAATTAATGGTCAGTGGCTATTTACAAGGAGAAAAAGTACATGTTATTGTCAATCACTGGCCTTCACGCAGTAGTGGTGAACTTCCTTCACGTCCGAAACGAAATGCAGCAGCAGCTTTAACCCGTTCCATTGCCGATTCGCTTTTCCGTGTCGATCCGAAAGCTAAAATCATTATAATGGGCGATTTAAATGACGATCCTTTCAATGAAAGTTGTGCGACAATTTTGGGAGCAAAAAAGGAAATAAATGAGGTGAAAGAGGGAGAATTGTACAATACTTTGTGGAAAACATTAGATATGGGAGTTGGTTCGTTGGCTTATAACGATCAGTGGAATCTTTTTGATCAACTAATTATATCTTCTGAATTAGCTCATGCCGACAGAAGTAAACTCAAATTTTGGAAAGCTGAAGTTTTCAACCGTAGTTTTTTGACCAACCAAGAAGGAAAATATAAAGGCACACCTATTCGTACTCATTCCGCAGGTGCCTGGACAAATGGTTATAGCGACCACTACCCTACGCTGATTTATTTAATAAAAGAAGTAAAATAAGTTGATTGTGAAGAATTTGCATTTTCTTTTTGCTTATAATAACGCTGATAAAAGTGCTTTTCGAAATAAAAGTACTACTTTTGTATTTTAAAAATTTACTACAACAGAAAATGGAATATACAACCTTACAAGGAAAATTGATAATGCCCGAATATGGGCGAAATATTCAACAAATGGTGTCCTATGCTCTTACCATAGAAGATCGCGAAGAACGGACCCGTTGCGTGAAAACAATTATCAATATTATGGGGAATTTGTTTCCCTATTTACGCGATGTGAATGATTTCAAGCACAAACTTTGGGATCATGTGGCTATCATGTCTGATTTTAAGTTGGATATTGATTTTCCCTATGAAATTTTGCAAGAAGAAAATTTGTATACCCGTCCGGAACCAATTCCCTATAAAAATTCAAGAATTCGCTATCAGCATTATGGTCGTACGTTAGAAGAAATGATTGAGAAAGTAGCTCAATATCCTGAAGGAGAAGAAAAAAATGAGCTCATCAGATTGATAGCCAATCAGATGAAAAAATGTTTCTTAACATGGAATAAAGAAGTTGTTGATGACCGTAAAATCTTTGACGATTTACGTGAACTTTCAAAAGGCAAACTGGATATTTCTGAAGATTTCTTCAAATTGGTAGAATCGAAAGACGTACTATTCAATAGAAAGAACAAACTTCGCAAGAAAAAATAGTTTATAATTGATAGTTGATAGTTGACAGTTGATAGCTGTTAACTTTTAACTGTTAACTTTTAACTGTCAACTAAAGAATATGGCATCATTCAAAATTGAAGGTGGTCACAGACTTTCCGGCTCAATTATTCCTCAAGGAGCAAAAAACGAAGCTTTACAAGTCATTTGTGCTGTTCTTCTTACCCCAAAAATCGTTACAATCAGTAATATCCCTGATATTTTAGATACCAATAATCTCATAAGTTTGTTGGCTGATATGGGCGTTGAAGTTCATAGAATAAGTTCGGACACTTATACTTTCAAGGCGGACAAGGTAAATATGGATTATCTTCAGACTGAAGATTTTTATCTTAAAAGCGCATCACTTCGTGGCTCCGTAATGATTGTCGGACCAATGGTTGCACGATTTGGGAAAGCAATCATACCTAAACCGGGGGGAGATAAAATTGGTCGTCGCAGATTGGATACTCACTTTATTGGTATTCAGAAACTTGGTGCTGAATTTCGGTACGATGCATTTGAAAAAAGGTACGAAATTGAAGCAAAAAAACTTACCGGTTGTTATATGTTACTCGACGAAGCTTCAGTTACTGGTACGGCAAACATTTTGATGACGGCTGTTATGGCAGAAGGCATTACAACGATTTACAATGCCGCATGCGAACCTTATTTGCAACAGCTTTGCCGTATGTTAAACTCAATGGGTGCAAAAATATCAGGAATCGGTTCGAATTTACTTACCATTGAAGGGGTAAAATCATTTATAGGATGTCAACACCGCATTTTGCCCGACATGATTGAAGTGGGTAGTTTTATAGGTATGGCTGCCATGACTGCTTCAGAAATTACAATTAAAAATGTTGCTTATCATGAACTGGGAATTAT
>JADGPS010000026.1 GCA_017882285.1 Paludibacter sp.
TAATACTAAGTTTTCTTTTAAGAACGCATTACAAACCTGCCTGCCGCATTTATCTGCCTTTGGTAGAGGCAAGTGCTAAGAATACAAAAGTTGGGATTAGAAATAAATCCCACCAACAGCGTCCAGCATTTGAGCATCTAAGAAGTTATATAGTCGGTTGGACAGGGTCTAAACGACTTTTTAAATTTCTACTATTGTAGATTTACGCCCGTTCCTGTTCCTGTATACAGACGTTTATAAAGTGAATCATACAAATCGTGAAGAATGAATTTGATTATACTGAAATAGTAGTTTAATATTGTTGCAAACAAATAACCATTAACCCCTCGTTTGCAATTAGTGGGAATAAGAGAGAAATTAATGGTGGGCAAATGCAATCCGGGATAATAGTTATCAACAGCTAACCTAAAAGCAGATTGATAATCAGATTATTATCCTGTTCATAACTTTGTTGAAAAGTTGTTTGCAAAAACAGGGTAAAATACTTGCAAATCTATGTTCAATACATTATATTTGCACCATGAGTTTCGACTCAAGGCATGAAATGAAATGTTGAAACGTTCTTTGAAATACTGATACAAACATCAAAAAAAGTCAATAGTTAAATATTTGAACCCAAATTCAGAGGTGCAAATCTGTTTTATGTAAAGAACGAACTGACTATTAAAACATAGTTATCTCCGTTATTGTATACGCAAGTGTGCAATGAGATGTATAGCAATGTAAATAGTTTTACGGTCTCTGGCAAAAACAGAATTCCCTGTGAGTTAGACTCTATAAATATAATTATGGTGCGTTTGAATAAAACGTAACCCTGTCTCTCTGAGACAGGAAAGCCGGGTAGTCGGGATGGGAATTCTATAAAAGTAATTCGTTACTTATATTCGTTTCCGGCCACAAAAGTAGAAACAGCAATGTTTTGAACTTGTGACTAACAGTTTCAGGCGAGCAGTACAAAAAAATTAAAAGTCGCGGCAGTTCAGTGTTTAATTATATAAATGAGTTTATAATTGAACGAATTTTATTTTTTGGTAATACTACCAACAGAGTAAAACAGTCAAAAGTAAATGAGTTGTATACGTATAAGCTTAATAGCAGTATTAAGATTGTACGGGAAAGATGAAGCAAACAAAATCAGTCGGTCTGAATGCAAAAAATTTGACCGGGACACCCGAAGAACCGAAATCCCCATAACACGGGACTGAAGTTTAACCGGTGTGAAACGGAAAAAATTGCCGGCAAGTGACAGCGGATGGGTTTCCATTCACAGTTGCTAAGCCGTAAAAGGCGTCAGAGTTGATAACGGTTTTCATGGTAATTCTACGATAATGAAGGGATCTGCAAAGAAACACTCATTATCCGGATTCGAAGCTATGCAAATAGTGGAAAGCCTTGAACGTCGGAAATGATAGCGAACAGCATTATCCGAAAATACTTCCATTGGTCAAACAATGAAAGTATATATACAGCATTTCAATTCCTATTGACCGGTGATTTGAGTTCTTTGAAGAGAAGTGATTTAACTTTAAATCCGTAAAAGGAAGATGAGTTGAAACACGTGCTTTGCGCCAACAGGTTTAAGAATTAACTGAGAAATCAGTTGAAACAGACACCTGATACGATCAGAAAATTGTTAACAAGTAGTTTTGTAAAAAACTGCATACAACAAGCCTGATTCAGTAAAGTAGAAAACGAATCAAAGACAGAGATGGCTGCAATACGCTATCCGGTGCAGGAGCGAATAGAAAGACTGGTAAAACAGTCCGGAAAGTCAATCTGAAGCGGAAAGATACAGCAGCTGTAAACAAGGTAAAACCCAGTTTATTAAAACATATCCAAATCAAACTCATGGTGGTTAATCAGTATACAAAGATATCAACAATCTATTTCGTGTTCAAAGAGGGTGCTGTTAAAGGCACCCTCTTACTGTTTAAAAAAGGTCGGACTAATAATCTGACCTTTTCTATTTCAATAAAAACCAGTTGAATCTCAACAAATCAATGTTGAGCATTGTTTTTAAGCTGACATAGTCTGGAGACTACCCCGAACCACGGTCGCAAGTTTACAGAGTAATACCGATTGCACAAACAATATAGCCCAATTTCGACTCCCATCAAGTCGGGACAAGTTCGTCTTATTGTCCGATTTGTTTGTATGCATCGGCATTAACAACAGTAAACATATAAAACAGATTGGACTGTTTTATATGTACAGTTGGTATAAACAGAACAATAACAATTTAATATCAATAAAATGGAAATCAGCTACCATTAAAAAAAAACGAGGCGACACCGAAAAGCCAAACGAGTAGGGAAAATAAAAGAATAAAAAATGGAAGATTCAATTTTAATAACAACAAGCACTTCGTTGGATGGTTACAAAGTGACAAAACAATTAGGCTTGGTACGGGGCATAACCGTTCGTTCCAGAAGCATATTTGGTAATATTGCAGGAGGTTTTATGACAATATTCGGTGGAAAAAGTGTTATCTATACCGAGTTGTGTGAAAAAGCAAGAGAAGAAGCTTTACAATTAATGATTAATCATGGTAAAGAGTTGGGATGTAATGCAATTATCAATGTGCGGTATGACGCCAATGATATAATGAGTGGATTAACCGAAGTTCTTGCATACGGAACGGCAGTAATCGTCAATCGTCAATAAAAACAGTTAAAATTTGTTCAACGAAGGTTATATAGAAAGTACCTCAGGTGAGCGTAGCATCTCTATATTTTCTAAGTTTGTGCACACTGCGTTCAATGTCTGAGCGAAGCGGGTACTTCCCGCCGACTTGGGACACGGTGGCCAGGAAATAAAATCTTAATTATCATCTGATTTTTTAATTAGATTTTTATTTCCTTTTACAAATTCAATTTCATCAAAGTACTTATTATCCAGAAAAATGGAAAATTTTGGGTTTTGAGAGCCGGAGGAGATATCAATTCCTAATCCGGACTTTATAATGTGAATGGGGAACTCGGAACAAAAAAATGCAGAGCTGTCGGAAGCATTATATAGTTCGTCAAAAGGAGTTTTATGTTTGAGATAGTATTTGGCTTTTGAGATGATGATGTTATTCGTGTCGGGACGGAAGCGAACAATATGAACCGATTCAATTCTGCTATCGTTCATAAAATATTCCAAAGTACAGATTTGAACTCCATCCGTGTCTGAAACTTTTTTGGAGAGACAATGTATCACATACAGTTTTCCGGTACTATCTTTCTGAATTATGCCACAATGCGAAATGTCCAGCGTGTCTTTTAATTTGGCTACCACTATTTCGCTTATTAACCCGTAACTTTTACGTAGAATAATATCACCATTTTGCAGATTGACAGTTGAGTAAGAACTGATATGAGTTGTTTTTGTTGGAAAGTCGCAATTCTCCAACAAAAACAACAGCATAAAGAGAAAAAAAATACGGATTATTTCAGTTTGTATTGTACTAACCACTTATCTTGTAGTTTTACCATGTGAAGTTTGGTGGTGACTGAGTCCTTTACTCCACCCGTATTCATATCGATGCTACCCATTATTATGCCTTCTACTTCAGCTGAATTGCCATCTTCTGCCAATTTCACATCTTTTGTTTTGTATTTAATATCGGATTTTTTCATTTCAGGCACTTTTTCTTGTACCATAGCTGCAATAAAATCTACCACTTTTCGGGTGTCTTCGGTACAAAGTCCTTTTGCTACTTCAAAGTCAGCTTTGTAAAGCGCAATGTTGAATTTTGTGGCTACTGCTTCAGGAGTGTTACTGTTGGAACATGATGCCATTAATACCATGATTAGCAAAATCATAAATGAATTTAGTTTTCTCATAATGAATTGATTTTAAAGATTAATACTTGCTTGAATTGAATATTTATGTATAAAACAGATTGTAAAAATACACATTTATTTATTATTTACAAAAAAAAATGAAATTTTTTTAAAATTATCAACCGCTACCGCGAATCTTCAATCCCCTGATGCCCGTAGTGTAGTTTGGCGGTCTATGGTTCGGCGTACGTCTCCCGACTACGTCGAGTTAGAAGCAAGGCTTTTGCCTTGCATATTAAAACACAATCGACTGAATCTATCTACGCTAACCGTTGGTTCAATAAGAAAGTTCAGTCGATATTTTTTTATCTCCCCTTTATGGGTTAGGGGGTCGCTTACATTCAATTATCACTTTTTGCTCATTTGCCAATGTGCAAGCGAATAAATAAGTGTCTCCACCTTCTTTTATCCTGAGCTTTTTACGAAGTTCGTCAACGGACAGCGGATAATTACGTGTGCTGATATTAGCTTTAGGCACATTTTCGAGCAATTCTTTCAGCTCTTTTTTAGAGTTTTCCCAAACCTTTTTCACTTCAAATACGCGTCCCGGAAATTCAAGTGATAATTCAGGTGAAGTATATAAGTGCGTATTGGTATGCAATTTATCCAATTCAAATTTGTTTGCAATTAAGCGGAATGCACCGCTTTTCATCACAGCTGCATTTGGCTCGTACAGGTATTTTTCGATAATAGGTTCATAATCAATTTGCACTGTACTTTCTTCCTGCTGATAAAATTCAAACACATCGGTTTTACTTTTTTTTCCGAAGTTAATAGTTTTAATTTTTTGATTTGAATGTATTTCCTGGTCAAGTATTAGTAAAACTTCCTTACATTCATTATTAACACTAATAATGTGAATTTCATCTGCAGTAGGTAATTCACGAAGGGCAGCCGTAACATCTATCATGGGTGATAGTTTTATCATTACCCGCCTTGCTTTTTCAAGCAAACGGGATGATAAGATGGAAACATCCGGTTCGCAATCGGATAATAACACTACTTTTTTTCCACTCGAACTCCGACGTGCCGGATCGATAAAAATCCAGTCGACAGGTTCCATTTCGGCAAGATATTTTTCGGTTTCAGAGTGAATTACCCGGATTTGATTTCTCCCAAGTGCTTTAAAATTATGGGAAGCCAAATCACATAATTCTGCTTGCCGTTCGACATACGTAACTTCTTGAAAATTTTCCGACATAAAGCAGCAATCTACTCCGAATCCGCCGGTGAGGTCGACGAGTGTATTGCCTTCGCAAAGTGTGGATTTATATTTAGCAGTTGATTCAGAGGAAGATTGCTCTAGAGAGAGTTGAACAGGGTATAAAATGGCATCTGTTTGACAAAACAAGGGAACTTTTGATTTTATTTTCTGTTTTCCGTTGATTTGACGAATAGCGAGGGGCATATCAACCAATGGAAAACGAGCGGATTGCAATGCTAATTGATGCACATCAGTATCAATATTTTCAAAAATAAATTGTTTGGTTTCTTTGTTCATGTAAATTCGATAAATTTGTTTCAAAAATACATTATTAAATTTATTCCACGAAAAGTTAGGAAAAAGATATTTTGAAAATTGATATAAAAAAAGGTGTCTGATTTTGATTTCAAACACCTTATATATCTAATGTCGTAGATTATGGCCACATAAGTACTACCCGAAAGTCCATTGCAATCGGCTGATCAACTGCAAAATCAGAATTTGTTACATAAAAGTTCATGCCACCTAAAGCATAATCAAAATCAACTGTCCGGGTCCACAGCGTTCCATAAACATCTTCATAATGACGAACATAAGGTAAAACCTGTTGGGCATTATCTATTAATATGTAAGAAGTAACAGTACCATTATTAAATACGGTTGAATTTATTTCCGGCATGGAGAACTGATAAGAATAATACCTGTTTAAACTATCTTTATCTATATTTTCAATCCAATCACTGCTTTTAACTGTTAAATCGATAACTTTCATTTTCAGATCTTTATTTGAATCATCGCATGATACAACGAACAATGCGACTAAGAAGAATAAAAGTGTTTTTTTCATGGGGAATGATGTTATAAATTAGCTTATTAAATGACTTTAAGATAGTTGGATAGGAATATGCTTCTTGTTAGCATATAGAATGATTTCACTTATTTTATTAAAACAAATATTATGCCTAATAGTTCACTTTCAAGAAATTTGTAAGAAATATTTTAAAATTATTAATAAATAGTTTTCTGAAAATGAATAGAGTAGGGGCTTATACAAAAAAATATGAGAATAACCCTTTGTAAATTCGCCGAAAAGCAGTACTTTTGTGCCGGGTAAGTCCTACACGACCAGCTCCTTTTGAACTCCCCCAGGGCCTGACGGCAGCAAGGGTAGAAAGTTGTAGCGGTGCGATGTAGGGGGCTTACCCACTTGCCTCTTTAGCTCAGTTGGCCAGAGCACGTGATTTGTAATCTCGGGGTCGTTGGTTCGAATCCGACAAGAGGCTCAAAGCGAAAGCCGCTTTCATTCAGTTGGAAGCGGCTTTTTTATTATAGTGCCTACACAAAAAAGATTCTTTTAGTTGTTAGAGATAAATATTGTTTTAACCGGATTTAAACCAGTATTGAAAGTATATTTCAATATTCCGGCTTGGCTAAAGCAATACATTTTTCCAGTATTTGTATAGTCGGTTTCGCCAATGAAAATATCCTTCGTAACCGGATTAACATCAATACTGTAAGGAGTTTTAGCTACAGCCGATGATGCAATGAAAGCTGTATTTATAATCATTTTGTTTTTGACGTCATAAAGCGTAAAGGTTTTATTAACCACATTATAATTGGTATCATAATCGTAATCATACATGTAGGCAAAATCACCATCAATCGTTAAATTATAAGCTCTTATTCCTGTAAGTTTAGTGACTTTCTCAGGTGTGACTGTCGCTTCAATACGTTGTAAAGTATAGGGAATCGTGCTGTAATTTCCCATTGAAATAACATATAAATCGCCATAGGAATCTGATTTCAAAACGATGGGATTGATCACCACTTTAATTTTTCGTATTTCGGTAAATGAAACCGGATCGATGACAGAGATTGTACTGTCAGGAACCGCAGCCATACCGCCTGAATTACTGACATAAATCAGATTGTTTGCAACCGCTATACCTTCAGGATTACTTCCAACCTTAACTATTTTTTCAATATTGAATGTAACTGTGTCAAGACGGGCAACGTGTCCATCGTAAAGTGTTACATAAACTTTTCCGTTGTAGCAAGTCAGCGAACGTGGCAAACTGGGCATATTCAGCTCATTAAGCATGGGAATTGTTTTTATTGATGCAGCTGTTTTTGCATTTATAATTTCTATAATACTCGATTGGTACATTGCAATGTAAATCTTTGAACCATATTGTAGCATGTCTTGCCCGGTATCACCTAAATCACGATTGTTTTTGGCATTAAAAATATCATAAGGTAAACGGGTTGTAAAATCGAAATACGTCAACGAAGCATTATTTGATTTATAATTCCCCTGGTTGAGTACATATAATCCTGTGTTGATCACCGATGTTGGAGTTATTTCTTCTTTCTTATCGCACGAAGTAAATAATGCATTACAAAATGCTGAGAAAAATAGAAACGAAAGAAGTTTGGTTATTTTCATAATAAGTTATTGAATAATTGATAATTAATTGAATGTAAATGATATGTACGCTTATTTACAGGTAAATAATAAAACACAAGGCGTTAAATATTTACAGAGATTGTTATTCTGAAATTTCGTCCCGGCATGGGATAAAATTTAATAATTTCATATTGTTCGTTTAATAAATTGATAATCTCACCTTTAATAAAGAAACATTTATATCCGGTTGAAGCAAAAACAGAATGTTCCATGTACCCATTCAATTGGTTTGCCGGTATGTTCTGACCACTCCAGCGCATACCTGAAAATAGCATATTATAACCTATTTCCCAACATTCAGTTTTATAAGAAATTGATCCTGAACCCGATGAAAACGGTGTATATGGAATTTGTTCGCCATAATTGGAGGTATCAGGTGTTTTATCGGTTGCTTTTTGATACGTGTAATTCATTCTCACCACAATATCGTTGGAATCTCTTATTGTCACTCCAAATTTTAAGCTCAAATCAACACCCCGAATTTCAACTTTTCCTTTGTTAATCATCGACCAATGAAATAAATCGCGTGGAATGGCGATGATTTTATCGGTTACTTCGTTCAGATATCCATCCATGCTGAACTCTAATCCATTCATAAAACCTGATCTGTTCAACCTATAAAGCAATCCAAGGTTATACTGATTGGTATTTTCGGGACGCAGATTTATATTCCCTAAATCCTGATAGTAAAGGTCGTTGAAAGTAGGTACACGAAAAATATTCTTGTAAAACGCTCTTATTGTCAAATCGTATTTTGAAAATAATTTATAGGATACATTTACGTTGGGTGACAATTTGTTTCGGTCGGGCGATGGAGTCCCCACGCGAACCTGTTCGCGAGTCATGGTGTTCAATACATTAGCTCCCAACGAAAATCTTTCTGTAGCATATTTGGCTGCAACATTAATCAGTCCTGTATTTCGGATTGGAAACACAAAGTTTTTAAAATTGAGGTTTGAATTGATATTTAAATCGTTGAGCCACCAATCGAAAGCAACTGAAGTACTTAATTGTTCGATGGGTTGAAAAGCTGCCGAATAAGATACATAATATTCTTTTTGTAAATAATTGTCGGTTAAAAATCCTTCCGGGTATTTTGAGTCTGCATCTTTATATACAGAGTTGGTCTGATTGTATTTGGCAACTAATTGGTATTGAAATTTTTCGGTTGGTCTGTTCATATAATGAATCTGTGAAAATAAAATATTTTCCAGCAATCGTTGTTTATTAAAGGTGTTGTAATACGTTACATTGGGCAAACCTCGTTCCGAATTTATGTAATTGGTTTTAAATGAGATATATTCATCCGCATGAATTAAACAGGTCGTATTTATTTCACTACGAATGGATTGCACATCGGCATTGGTGCGGGTGATTATTTCCGACAAGTTATTTTGATTGCCATAATGTTGAACGAAGGGATATGCACCTGTGGCTTTGAGCCAATCGGAGAACAAATTTATATTCCACTTTTTATTGAAATTTTTGTTGAGAAACAAAATTGCATTAGCCAGTCCAAACGAACCGGTCTTCCCTGTGATTTTAGCATCGAACGACTTCATGCTGTTGAAATCCGGTTTTTTAGTAGTTAGTTCAATCACGCCTGAGTAGGCAAACATGCGTGCAGTTTGGAATATATTGTTCGGCTGACTGTTGCTGACTGAAATTTCCGATAAATTATCAAGTGAGAAACGTCCTAAATCAATTTGCCCGGTCTGAATATCATTAAGCATTATACCATCATAACTTACACCGGTTTGTTGAGCTCCTAATCCTCTAAGCGATACGGTTTTCATACCGCCAATGCCACCATAATCTTTAACTGTTACACCTGAGAAATGTTTGACAATATCTGAAACAGTACCTGCATTTGACAGTTCAATTTCTTTTTCCGAAAATACCTGAACTGGCAATGATGCACGAATCTGATAGATTCCTTTCACTGTAACTTCTTTAATATCCCGATGCAGTAAGGTGTCTGTTACAAGATTTAAAGCAGAGACCGAAGTGCAACAAAAGTATGTATTCCACAAAAGGAATAAGCCGATAGAAATTGATTTAAAGATTTTTTTTGACACAGTAAAAACTATTTGACGATGAATAAACCGTTAAATAGCTTTCGGAAATAAACATAACAAAAGCAAAAGGTAATTATTGCGGATGTCCCGTCGCTTTTTCCTCGAAAGCTTCTGAAAATAAGTTATGATTGGCAGGTCTTCTGACTTACTCCCGTTATTGAACGCCTTCCCGATTTAGTCGAATGGTTAATTTGTTAATCTGTGATTCGTTTTTTAAACTATCATCTGTCAACTATCAACTGTCAACTGAAATTACCAGTGGCAAAAGTGTTGTTCAAAACGTTTATTAAATAACTGTCAACTGTGAATTATTAACTGTCAATTATTTAATGGAGCTTACAGCAGCGGGACTGTACAGGATTTTCACCTGTTTCTCTTTTAATTCAATCCTCAAAAAAACGAAAATTGAAACCAAAGCGATACAAAAGTAATGTATATTTTTCAAAGAAGTATCCAAATCGTAGAATTATTCCTACATCAGAATATTAATGTTTATTTAAACAAAAAGAAAGAGGTTGTGTGACAACCTCTTTCTTTTTGTTTTTTTTATCAACTTATGCAGATTTTACTTTATAATTGCAGGTTGCTTTTCCTTTTACAATATTCGTAAGTTTTGATTTTAGTAATTGACGACGGATCGGAGTAACTTTATCTGTAAATAAGTGTCCTTGCAGATGATCGTTTTCGTGTTGAACCACACGGGCTTTGTAACCTTCAAATTCTTCGATATGTTCTTTAAAATCAGTATTTAAGAATTTAATTTTTATTTTTTCGGCACGTAAAACCATTTCGTGAATGCCCGGAATACTCAGACAACCTTCTTCGCCGGCAATTTCTTCATTACTTTTTTCAAGAATCGTAGGATTAATCATCACTATTTTAAAAGCTCCCAATTCAGGGTCTTCTTCTTTGAGAGGAGCTAAATCTATCACCAGTAATCGAATAGGTAATCCAACTTGTGGCGCAGCCAATCCGACACCTTCGGCATGATACATGGTTTCAAACATATTGGATATAACGACATTCAAATCAGGATAATCAGCTTTAACAGGTAGGGCTACTTTTCTTAAAATAGCATTGCCATAGGTATAAATAGGTAAAATCATTATTATCAGTTAGTAAAGCTTGCCAGCTGCAAGCAGGTTCATAAAGTTTTTAAAGTTGAAAGTTTTTACTTTCCAAATATGATTGCAAAATAATAGTGGCAGAAATTTTATCAACCAGTTCTTTATTTTGTCTGTTTTTTTTCTTTAAACCGCCCTCCAGCATAGCTTTGTGAGCCAAAACGGAAGTAAAACGTTCATCTACATAAACAAGTTCAATCTTCGGAAACTTTCGCTGCAAACCCACCACAAAAGGACGTATATACCGCATTGAATCAGATTCCTCACCGTTCATTTGCTTAGGCAGTCCGATTACAAATTTTTCAACAGGTTCTTTGGCAATGTATTTCTCGAGATAATCCAGCAAGTCATGTACTGACACCGTTTCCAAACCATTAGCAGTGATATGAAGCATATCGGTAACTGCGAGTCCCACACGTTTTTGCCCATAATCAATCGCCAGAATTCGTCCCATTGTTTTTTACTTTGAAATTATGAATATTATAAATATGGGTTAGTTAAAATATCCCTTATTTTTGACTAATTTGTTAGCCTTACCAATTTATTTTTTCAAAAAATCATAAATAATTAATTATCAGATATTTACAAAACAGGTTTTTGCCTTGCCTTGCCACACTTATTTTTGCAGAAACAAACAAGTCTCTCTAACTTTGGGTACAAATTTAATAAAAATTATTCAAACATTAAAAAACAATCCCTATGAAACGTTCAACTGTATTTTCATTTTTATTTGTGCTTTTAGCCAGTAGTGTTTTTGCGTCAACAACAGGAATCAGCTTATTTAAAGATCAAATACCTCCGGGTCCAAAGCCTCTGTCTCTAACTTTTATTCCAGTTAGTGCCACTATTAGCGAAACGACATTATCAGTCTATTTTGATTCGCCTGTTGGTAATGCAACTATTACAGTGTATGATGCCAGTAATAATGTAGTATCACAAGAAACGGTGGACACTTATTCCACTTCTGAAGTTTTTATAGCTACCGATACATGGGCAAGTGGTAATTATACAATTAAAGTTAGTTATGGAGCTACAACCTTATCGGGTGTATTCTTAGTCGAATAATTATAAAACAGATTCAAGTAAGAATATTTTATGATTAGAAAAGAGTGTTTCATTCTTCGGACTAAAACATTCTTATAAAGAAATAAAAGTTTGCGATTCAACTATAAAAGTTTCTTGCTTGAATATAAATTGTTGCCATCTTGATATAAAACTTCGCCATTCAGATTTAAATGTTTTATGCTTGGGAATAAAAGTTTGCGATCAAGATATAAAACTTTGCAATCTTGGAATAAAAGTTCGCGATCAAGATATGAAATTTACTTGCATTTAAATAATTCTTTATATTTCAATTACTTATATGATTTTACGTTTAAATAATCAAATTATTAATCCTTTAATTTAAAAAAATCATGGCAGATTACATTCCGCAAAATGATGCCAAAATGAATTTATGGCAGAAAAATTTAGTCGAAATTGTTGAATCTAAGGTTACCGCATGGGGTATTTTGGCTGACGATTTCACCTTGGTAAAAGCAAAACAAGTAGTGTGGGAAGCAGCTTTTGACAAGGTTAGTAACAAACAAAACCGCACCGCCGCCGATGTATTGGCAAAAGACGAAGCATACGAAGACTATGTGGCAACAATTCGCCCATTCGTAGCTCAATGGTTAGCTAACAACAGCAAAGTCACCGACAGTGACCGCGCCCGCATGGGATTAACCGTGAAAACCGGAACACGCACACCTACTCCCGCACCAACAACAAGTCCGGTGGGAACAGTTGATTTTTCGGTACGTCAACAGCACATTATCCATTATTACGATGAAGCTTCTGCTCACAGCAATGCAAAACCGGAAGGCGTACATGCTTGTGAGATATTCATGAAAGTGGATGGCGATGCACCTAAAGATGCTTCGGAACTAACGTACGTGGGAACTTGTACGGCTACACCCTATACGGTAAAATTTGATGGAGCTAAAACCGGTAAAATGGTCTATTACTGGCTTCGCTGGGTAAATACAAGGGGTGAATACGGTCCATGGAGTAGCACCTTAAGCGCAATGGTGGTGGGGTAAAAATTTCACCCCTAACTCCTCTCCTCGAGGAGAGGGGAATGAAAAAAGGCGGAAGCGGTCTGGAATTGTTAGCGCAACCAAACCGGCTTCCGCCGATTTTCAATTCAGAGTCTGCTGGACATTCAAGCAGCAAAACGACAGAGATTTACGCATATCACCACCAAGGGCTTCGATCAGATAAAAAATCCTTTAGACAATCTAAATATATAAAGAAAAAGGTTGTTATTATAAAAATAAACACATAACTTTGTGAAGTAAATATAACTAATACAAATAATTTCTTTTCGAATAAAATTTAGAGTTCTGGTTGTTGGAAGTTACAGTAATTTAAATTAAAGAGTTTATCGGATTGAAAACCTGCCTGTGGCATACAGGTACTAATAATACTGTTACGACGTGATTACAAATCACGTCAACCAGATCGAACTTTTGTTCATTTAATTAAGAATATATCCGGAAGGACGTGTATTCAAAATTAAAATAATATCAGAAAAATCAATAAGGCGAATGTATGGGAAACACAGTTTCTTATACAGATTTGAGTTTCTCATAGGGAATCGTTATGGGCAACAGCAAAAAATGAAAAAAGAACTTGAGTGTTGCTAAAATAAGAGACAAAAACCTATATAAGAAACTAATTTATAAAGACATGAGAACAACAATGTTATTGTTTACTTTACTGACATTTTTTTTACAAGTTAAATCACAAGATTCAGAAGTAGAAATTTACTTAATGCAAAATAATTCTATTGTGAAAGGTAAGCTTTTAGAGAGTTCCAATGATTCTGTTCGTATCATGGTGGACAGTGTGACTACATTGGCATTTGCAAAATCTGAATTGGAAGGAAAAGAATTACCCGTTTCGAAAGAAGTAAATAAATTTCGCAAAAAACTAATGAGAAAAGAAAGTATAAAAATTATGAATGCATTTCCTGGTATTTATTAAATAAGGAATGGAGAAATAACAAAAGGTAAAATCATGTTCACATTTTTTACTCTTGGATTAATTGGAATGATTTCATCAGGTGTAGTTTACGTTGTTGTATTAACAGCTATTCCGGGATTATATGGCGTTTTAGTTGCTTTTGTAAAATTTATGATTGTATTTGCTCCATCATGTGCATTTTTGGGTGTTGGTTCAGGATGGTCAACAGGTGATAGGTATAAATCAATTGAAAAGAAAGTCAAAAACAGGTATTACTATCGTGGTATAATTTCTTCAAGTAACTCTATTCCCCTTTCGATCCGGATATGAATATTAAATGAGAAAATAGTTGTGCTGGTTGGTCCTGTCCACACGGATATGAATATTAGATGAGTAAAGTTTTGCGCTGGTTGGTGGGATTTTCTTTTTAATCCCACCGTTTGTACAATGAGGAACCAACGGTCAGCGTAGCTAATTGTATTCCAAAAAACCAACCTATGCAGCATAGATATTAAATAAAATTTACTAAATTTGTGGAGTTATATTTACTCTCTTTTCGACCAAGTTTGCAGTCGTTGGATAGCGCAGGTCTAAGTGAAACGGAGACCTCCCGCCAAGTCGGGACAAGTTGTGCTGGAAACTCGAAAAGTTTGTAACTTTGTATTTTAATCAGTTCTAAACTGCACCGGTTTTCAGCTTGCCTGCTGCAAGCAGGTCCAAGATACACTTCGTTAATCTTGAACTATGCAGCATGTGCAAACTTGGAATAAATGGTGGGGAGAATAATTTAATTGAAAAGAAAGTATTGAGTAATAAATTTTTAAAAAAAGTTTTATGAATATCAAATATACCTTTTTGTTTTTCAGTGTACTCTTGTTGTTAAGTTGTGAGAAGAAAGAAGATCCTTTTAAGTTGGAGACTCTTGACAGTAAAGGCGGTTTTCCTCAAATTCCCCAAAATCTTTCCATTTTCAATTCGGTATACGATGACTACAATTCTGATATAGAACCGGGAATGTATGATAATAATACATTTGTTTTCTCATCAAACAGAAATTCAAAAGGTCGGGATTTTGATTTTGTATTATATTCAATGGGCATTACTTACTTGTATGATAAAAATGTTGTTTCTGTTTATAAAAGTAGTAATGGTACTTCATTATCAGGAACAGTAGAATCAATGTTGCTTAACATTAATACGTCAAGTAATCAATTTGGCCCTTATATTTATCCGCTTACTTACGATATAAATCATGCTGCAGAAGAATTCATATTCTTTTATACTCAGGAAACGAATGGAACTGCTGATATAAAATATATGCTATATCGGGTAACTAAAAGTGGGTATTATACCTTTGGAAAAACTGAAGGTCCGTATGATTTAAAACTCATTAATACACCGAAAAATGAAAGTTATATTTCCATTTCGAATAATAAAATCTATTATTGTTCGGATAAAGATGGAAATTATGATATCTATCAATTGCCAATAGATACGACAAAGAATATTGTAGATTTCTTGTCGGGAGAGTATTCTGATAAATCGGAAAAGATTGATATCCTAAATAGTGATAAAGACGATAAATGCCCTTTTGTAAAAGATAATTTAATGGTTTTTACATCAAACAGAGACGGCGGGCTTGGTGGTTATGATTTATATTACTCAAAATTCAATGGAACTAACTGGGAAAAGCCAACTAATTTTGGACCGAACTATAACTCCGAGGCGGATGAATTCAGACCAATTATTGTAAAATATAGCAAAGTGCCAAATGATCTGATGATTTTTTCTTCAAACAGAAAGGGAGGATTGGGTGGCTTTGATTTATATTATACTGGAACTGATTTATTGAGAAAATAGGAAAAAGCTTTATTTTTTCAGAAAAGTAAAGGTTGGTGGAATACCCGTTGGTTCCTAAGAATACAAGAACTGGGATTGCAAACCCCAGTGGCGATGCGCAGTATTTATGCATTTAATGAGCATATCCAGAAGGACAGAGCTTCCACCCGGTAAGACGGGGTCTTTCGATATATTTTATTATTAACTTCAATTCATTTACATTTATGAAAAAACTCAATCCTCTCGCAGTATTTTTGTTTTTTTTGATCCCCTGCATTTATTCTCAAACCAGTGAAAATCCATTAACTACTACTCCCCCCGCACTTAAACATCATTCAGTTTATGCAGAATTAGGTGGAAATTCAGGTATTTATTCTTTAAATTATGACTATACTTTATCAACTTCCGAAAAAACACAAATTGCATTTGGCTCCGGATTTGGTTTCTATTCTTTTCATCCAGATGATTTATTTTCAGGAGGTAGAAATACTACATATTACCTGACTCCCAGCATGAATTTTTTATATGGTAAGAATTCCCACCATTTAGAAGCAGGTATAAGTGTCTTGTTGATAGGGGCAGCAATACCGTCCGTTAGATTAGGCTATCGATACCAACCTGTTAAAGGAGGATTTTTATTCCGAATAGCCATTACTCCTCTGGTTTTAAGTGGTATGCCTGTTCCCTGGGGTGGGCTTTCATTCGGTTATACTTTCTAGTAATTTGCCTGGCAGCTAATAATTATTTTCCTACCGTTATCAATATATCTTTAAACGCTATAAATTTTAGACTAAAAAAACATTTAATGAAACAAATCTCCCGCCGAGTCGGATATGAATATTAAATTAGCAAAAGGTGGTGCTGGTCGTTGGAATCTGCGATCACAACTGTATGTATTATCAGGATTTTTAATCCGAAATAGACCACTCCTGATTGCAAATCCCAGTGACAATGCGCAACTTTTATTCAATTAAAGAGCATATCCGGTAGGACGGGGACGGGATCGTTATGCGTAATTTTAAAAAATAAAAAAAATGGAGTACGACAAAACAAAGTTTACAGCATGGACATGGAAACATTGGTCTATGATTCATTGGATTCTAAATCCAGGACTAGTAATTAATGAATTAATTTTAGGACAAAGAGTGCCAAAAGTTCTACTTTTCGACAAGACAACGGACAAACCACTTAAGGAAAGACAATTCGTTCCTTGTCCTCATTGCGGAGAATTGAATGACGGAAGATTGTGGGCGAAAAAGAATGGATTCGGAAATTGGTTTGGTTATTATTGTCCAAATTGTGGCAACACAATTCCATGTTTACGAAATTTGACAAGTTTGGTTGTAATCATTTTGACATTTCCGATTTGGATTTGGTTTGTGAAAAGGTGGAAAAAGAATTGGTTAAACAAGCAACCAGCAAGATTTGAGAATCTCAACATAGAAGAATTAACACACGAAAACGCTTCATGGTTGAAGACAGGGATTAGTTGGGGTGCATTTATGTTTGTTTTTATGACAATCGTTTACCCACTAATTGAAGGAAAAGAAATAACTCTGAAAATGATTTTGATTGGTATCCCAATTTGGATAGTGGCTGGACTTGGAGATGGATATACCATGAAATATTGGATGGGTAGACGCACAAAACCTGAAACGAATTAAAAAAATACGCATAGTACTAGAACGAATCTATTAAAATCATGAGCAAAATAAAAGTATTTCCTAACTTTTGGCAAGCATTATTATACAATTATCTTTTACCCCGTCCAACTGGATATGCTCATTAAAAGAGAAAATAGTTGCACTGGTTGTTGGGATATGTTATCCCAACTGTATGTATTATCAGGATTTTTAATCCGAAATAGACAAATCCGATTTACATCCAGATGTAATACTGGATTGAAAATCCAAAGAATACAAGAACTGGGATTGCAAATTCCAGTGGCGGTACGCAGCTTTTATTTAATTAAAGAACATATCCGGTAGGACGGGGTATTTATAATTAAATCTTTTTGACGAATTAATTTATATATTTTTTAATAAACTTAAGAAGTAATCATTGTTATAAGAATTGGTTTTTTATAATTAGATTACTTTTTAAGTTGTTTTTTAATCTTAATCATTTGAAAATGAAATATTCAAAATATGTTATTAGCGTTTTTGCGTTAACTTTGCTGTCGTTTTTGAGAGTTTACGCTCAAAAAGAAGTATTCTTCGACACATTGAAAATAAAAGACATAAAAGTACAACAGATGCAGGGCGTTGAAATAGGTTCAGGGTTGTATCCGACCAATATTTTTATGAATTTAAGTTCTAGTATAAAAGACAATACTATTCCCATAGTAATAAGCTATTTTAATGAAAAGCGAATAGCTTCAACATGGACGTTGATTTCCAGAATTAAACTTCAAAATAATCTGAGTAACTCGCCAGTATCTAGCTATGATTCGATTAATCATAGCTATCAGTTTGACAGTAATTCTCACTATCAAACAACCTATTCACTGGAATTAGGAGTTGAAATTGAACCCCGTTGGTATTTCGGATATAAAAGCCGGTATCAGTTGGGTAAGGCTCAATTAAACTCCGGATGGTATCTTTCACTGCCGTTGCAATTAAGCACTACCCTGATTAATACTTATAAATATCCTCAACCTGAAAATCTGATTACTTATAAAAATTTAGCAAATTTGACTTTAGCTCCTACTATTGGGTATCGTCAATCGGTTTCAAAACAATTGTTTTTTGAAGCAAATTTAAGATTAGCTTATAGTACGCTGTACTTATATAGTATAAACAATCATGTAAACGTGAGTTATTCTTATCCTTCCGTTACATTATTCCCCGAATTAAGTTTCAAAATAGCTTACACCTTTAAATAATCGATAATGTTATCCATAAGAAACTCTGTCTATCTCCTGCTTTTTTGCTTGTTAACCTCCTGTGCCAATTCCGTAATTGAAATTGCTCCATGGAATAACACTCCTGTTCCGGTGGTATTTTCCATCCTGTCGCCCACAGAACCTGTGCAGGTATACTTATACCGAACATGGAACGAGAATTATCCCTTATTAAAGAATCCTTACCCCGAAGCAAAGGTTTATCTGTGCAGTGGGGATAGCAACTGGGTTGAACTTACCCGCTTATCGCCCGATACCTGCATTTTTGAAGACAGTCAGAAAAAGCTAATCGTTGAAAAAGGAAAAACCTTTTTTCTGAAAGTAGTACTAAGCGACCGAACAGTACACGCTCAAACTACCGTAATTCCTGATCCGGCACTTATTACTGATGCAAATTGCGTATTTACAGGCGAAACCGATATTAGTTATATTTATGGAACTTTCCCAAATAATAAGTACGATACCCTAAATGTCAATAGTTTAGTCATTAAATACTCAGTTCCGGCTAACCATGATTATGGTTACGAGTTTAGCTCCTATTTAGGAACAATCTGGGGAACAACGTTACTTAATGAAGGCATCTTTCAAACAAGCAATTTCGAAACACGGCAGGATACCACTTCGTTTACGGTGAAGTTAACCACTTTCGATCCATTGTGCTATAAATACCAGAAAGCACAGGAAATTAATTCATTATCGTCGAACTATAGCTATAACTCACCGGTATTGGCATTGATTCAGTCCTTTGGCGGTGTGCTTCCTAAATTCTCCAATATAGTGAATGGTGTGGGGCTTTTTGGTAATGCAGTAAGCGATAGTAAACGTGTAGTTATAACTGCCCCTAACCCCTAAAGGGGAATTTCAAAATACTTTGATTTTTTTCAAACACAAATAACAACTACTTTTTAATCCCTTTTAGGGAATTGGGTTCTTACTATGAAAAATACCATTATTTTAAAACAATTTGCTATTCTGCTGTTTTGTTTTATTTATTTCGCTAATCTCTCCGCTCAGGAATCGGAAATGCGCTTCAAAGTGCATGGAAAAATTATTGATGCCCGAACAAAAAAAGGAATAAAGAAAATTCCGATTAAAGTACTTCCTTTCAACAGAGTGATTGAAACCGATAATAACGGTACTTTTCTGTTTAATATGCCGAAAGGGAATTATTCGTTTGTAATGGATTATTATCCGTTTGTAAAACAGGAAGTAAAACTGAGTTTACAGTCCGATACAACGCTGGTGGTAGAAATGCAAACTATCCCGGGATCAATTTATCTGGGCGAAGTGGAAGTAATAGGTTCGCGACCGGCTACCGAATCACCTGCATCGTTGGAGCAAATTGAAGGTCGTCAACTCAAAACCTTACCTGCTTTAATTGGCGAACGTGATATACTGAAAGCCTTCAGCCTTACAGCCGGAGTAACATCGAGCACCGACGGAGCTGCCGATATGCAGGTTCGGGGCGGCTTGCATGGTCAGAACCTGTATCTGTTGGATGGGGTTCCGTTATATTCCACCGAACATTTTTTCGGGCTGATCTCTGTCTATAATCCTACCATCATTAAAAATGCTAAACTATATAAATCCGACTTTCCTGCCGAGTACGGAGGCAAAATATCTTCGGTCATCAATGTGCAGACCGAAGATGCCGACCTGAAGAAATTCAAAGGGGAAGCTGAAATTAGTATGCTAACGAGCAAACTGGCATTAAATATTCCTTTGGTAAAAGACAAATTGGCCTTATCGCTTGCAGGGCGGTTATCCAATTACAGTATCGTTGATATTATTTCGCCCCTTCTCCCTGAGCAGTTAGGAACACGTTTTGGAGTACATTTTGGAGATATTAATGCCAATCTGTTCTGGAAACTATCAGACAAAGATAAATTGAAACTGACTTTTCTGAGCAATACGGATGGGATTGATGTGAAAAGTACCATGGATAATACTGTGAATAAGGTTTGGATGAATAATAATCAACAGAATCTGGGTCTGAACTGGTATAAGACAATTTCGGATAAAGTCGAAAATCATTTACTGGTTTATGGCGATATTTACGGATATGATTTTGGTAATTCATCGCTGGAACTTAACACCAATCTGAAACAAATGATGCAGATGCTTACAGGAATAAACTCAGCCGGATTGGTTGATAAATTCAGTTATCAGTTGTCCGACAAATTGAATCTGAATGCAGGTATCACGTTCAAAACATTCGGTTTTTCCCCCGTTCAGTTTAATGTGAATGATTCGAACTTAAACAATGTAAAAGCCAAAGAACAAATACGTTTAAACGAGGGAGTTGTTTTTGCTGAGGGGGAATATAAACTTGCCAAACAACAAACTTTTACAGCCGGATTGCGGGCAAGTACTATTGGGAATCAGGATAAAATGTATACCAACCTTGAGCCCCGGATTGGATATCATAGCATTTTTGCCAACGATTATTCCATCAGTGCTTCCATCGACCGTATGACTCAGCCCATTCATCGGGTTGCCAATTCCGGTCTGGGTTTACCTTTCGAAATATTCTTTCCGTCTGGTTCAACACTTCTGCCCGAAGCATCGTGGAACTTCTCGCTCGGAGCAGCAAAAGACTTATCATTGAAAAATGCTAAGTTATCATTAAAAGTGGATGCATGGTACAAAACTATGGAGAATATGGTAGAGTTTCAGGATGGATATGATGCTTTTTATACATTGACTTATGCTACCCAGAGCAATTTAATGAGCGATACGAGGAAATACCTCACGCAGGGAAACGGAAAAGCGTATGGAATCGACTTCTCAGCTAAATACAATACCAACGGTTTAAAACTCACTGCCGATTATACCCTGATGAAAGCTGTTTGTCAGTTTGATGAATTAAATGGTGGCCTGCCCTTTGCAGCTCCAACTGACATTCGAAACTCCCTTTCGCTGACTTCTGAGTTTAAGCTCTCAGATTCATGGTCTTTCTCTGCTACATGGCAATTCAATTCAGGTAAACCCATCACCGTTCCTACTTATATCTTTGTGAATCCGACAGCGAATTATCAGCCATTTCAGGTTCACGACTATGATGGAAGAGATTTTCAGTTGGTGGAAACCGAACGTAATAATTACCGGACAAAGCCATTTCATCGAATGGATGTTTCGTTTAATCATAACTACAAAACCCGAAAGAAACATTTGGATGCAAGCATCTCATTGGGTATTTATAATATATATAATCAGGCAAATCCATATATATACTATATAGACGGTGTTCAAAATTCTGATAAATCATATACTCCGGTATTGAAATCAATGTCTTTGTTTACAATTTTGCCATCGTTTAGTTGGTCTGTGAAGTTTTAATCCGAAAGATTCATATAAGCAAAAATAATCGCCCAAAAAGCAAAAAAAGCCACACCAAGGTAGAGTTATTAGAATTGTCTTGCTGTGGCTTTATAGCTTTTTTAATAGGGCAGAACGGTCACAGTATATTTTATTTCCGGCAAAAGCCGATAAATAAAATACACGATGAAAGTGTTCACATCAGTTGCGAAGTTTCATCTGGCAATGTAAAACTGAAATATAACCAGACACAACTTTGTGTTGACAATAAATTTGACAGCAATACTTTAAGTGAAAAAAATCTTATTATATTTGCAAACAAAAACAATTATTTACATGGCTGACAACTATTTGACAGATTTAAAGAAGAACAAACAACAACACTAACGACTAAACTCTTTGTGCGAAAAGAAACAAATGCGAAAGAAAACGGAAAACCTATTCTATACAACCAATGCACGTTTGGTAACACACGTATGCGCAATAGCCTTTACAGTGCGGTTTTGGAGGTTCATCTCCCGCATTAGCTTTGTAGTAGTTCGACAGTGAACATTCCCGCAAATCGGCTACTGCTCATAGCCTCGGTCGATGAACCTGGTAAATAATTATACGCAATATATCCTGTTTTGTTAGATTTGTTTACAAACTATAGCCAATAAAATGCTTCATAAATAAAAACTGTACTAAATGCTGCTTTTAAACACAAAAAAGACTAAAACATTTTATGAAAAAAAAATGGTTTAGTGAAAAAGTTGTAGTAATTTTGAGAGATTTTTTTTTTATTTTTTTTCATCTTTATTTTTTTGAAACATTAATTATTAATAGTATTTATGAAACAAATGAAAAGGGCTGTTTTGCTGCTATTTGCAGCAATATTCACATCAGCCAAAACGTTTGCCAGTGAGGCAGACATCGCCATTCCGGATTTACATGCCGGTCAATTTCACATTTTCGGACAAGTTGTTACATCATGGGATTTCTTATTCTATGGAGCACTGGTTATCTGCTTTACGCTGGGTATCAGTTTGTGGTTACGTTCCCAGGTTAAGAAACAGAAGGCACACGTTTCCATGCTCAAAGTTTCCGAAACAATTTATCAAACCTGTAAGACTTATTTATTACAACAAGGCAAATTTCTGTTGATGCTTTTTGCATTCGTTGCTGTAATTATGTCGTACTACTTCCTGGCGCTTCAGGGAAAAACGGTTGGCACATTATTATTTGTACTTTTATTCTCTATTGTTGGTATGGGCGGCTCTTACGCAGTGGCCTGGTATGGTATTCGTATCAATACCTATGCAAACTCCCGTACTGCTTTTGCATCGCTTCGCGGTAAACCATGGGATGTTGTAAATATTCCGTTACGTGCCGGAATGAGTGTTGGACTTTTTCTTATTTCGCTCGAATTAGTCATGATGGTCATTATTCTTTTATTTGTTCCCCGCGAAATTGTGGGTATTTGTTTCCTTGGATTTGCAATTGGTGAATCATTGGGTGCTTCGGTACTCAGAATCGCCGGTGGTATTTTTACTAAAATTGCAGATATAGGTTCCGATTTAATGAAAGTGGTTTTCAAGGTAAAAGAAGACGATCCACGTAACCCGGGCGTTATTGCCGACTGTACCGGTGACAATGCAGGTGACAGCGTTGGACCAACAGCTGATGGTTTTGAAACATACGGTGTTACCGGTGTGGCTTTGATTACATTTATTACGCTGGCAGTACCATTTGCATTTCCCGGTAAACCGGAAATGATTGGAGAAATTCAGGCAAAACTGATTGTATGGATTTTTGGAATGCGCTTCCTGATGGATCTTATGTCAGGTATTTCGTACTTTATCAATCAAGCCATTTCAGAACGCAAATACAAAGGACTTAAAATGTTCGATTTTGAAGCACCTTTGATGCGTCTAATCTGGATTGCTGCTATCTTAAGCATTTCTACATCATTCTTTATGAGCCATTTGCTGGTTGGAGATTTAGCTCAAATTACCGGTAATCCTGCAGATGCATCGTTGTGGTGGAAATTGGCCGGAATTATTAGTTGTGGTACGTTAGCTGCCGTATTGATTCCTGAATTTACAAAACTGTTTACCAGTTCAAAATCATCTCATGTAAATGAAATTGTAACTGCTTCACGTGAAGGCGGACCTTCATTAAATATCCTTTCAGGAATCGTATCGGGTAACTTCGGTGCATTCTGGACAGGTTTATTAATCGTAGGCTTAATGACAGGTGCTTATTTTATCAGTCTGCTGGGTCTTACTTCTATACTTGGACCTCACGCATCTATTTTCGCTTTTGGATTAGTCGCTTTCGGTTTCTTGTGTATGGGACCTGTTACCATTGCTGTTGACAGTTATGGACCTGTTACCGATAATGCTCAATCAATTTTTGAATTATCACAAATTGATCAAATTCCAAATATTAAAGAAGAAATTGAAAAAGATTTTGGATTTACACCTGATTTTGAATTGGGAAAACATTACCTCGAAGCGAACGACTCTGCGGGTAATACGTTTAAAGCTACTGCTAAACCGGTATTAATCGGGACTGCTGTTGTTGGAGCAACAACCATGATTTTCTCAATCATTTTATTACTCGAAAGTAAAGGATTATTGAGCGTTTCACTTACTTCTGCACCTATTTTGTTGGGTCTTATTTGCGGTGGTGCTGTTGTCTTCTGGTTTAGCGGCGCTTCCATGCAAGCTGTTACTACCGGAGCTTATCGTGCAGTTGAGTTTATCAAGAGTACGTTTGATTTTGATAAAAAAGAAGCTGATATTAAGGATTCAAAAGAAGTTGTAAAGATATGTACACAATACGCTCAAACAGGTATGTGGAACATTTTTGTTGCTTTGATTTGTTTTACGCTTGGTTTTGCATTTTTTGACAGTAACTTCTTCGTGGCTTACCTGATTTCAATAGCTACTTTTGGTTTATTCCAGGCAATTTATATGGCCAATGCCGGTGGTGCATGGGACAATGCAAAGAAAGTGGTGGAAGTTGATTTGAAAGAAAGAAACACCCCTTTGCATGAAGCTGCCGTAATTGGCGACACTGTAGGTGATCCTTTTAAAGATACTTCCTCCGTATCGTTGAATCCGATTATCAAGTTCTCAACTTTGTTCGGATTGTTAGCTACCGAAATTGCATTGAAAATGAGATTGGATGCTGTTGCAGCTAACAGTATAGATTACAGCGGATTTATCGGTGCCGGATTCATTGTGATTGCATTGGTATTCGTATGGCGTTCGTTCTACAAAATGCGGATTCCACTTCTTGAAAAAGCGAAATAAACAAATTTAGTTCATAATTTAAAACGCCATATAAGTTAAACACATACTTATATGGTGTTTTTGCATCTATAACATTTCGGCTTTTGAAAGAATTTCTTATCTTTGTATATCAAAAAAACAAGAAATATCAAGATACAAACAATTCATTTTTAAAACAATAAGTAAGTATGCACAACTGGTTCGAATGTAAAATTAAATACGAAAAAACAGCCGAAGAAGGCAAAATTGTAAAAGTAAACGAAGCTTATTTGGTTGATGCCTTGACCTTTTCAGAAGCAGAAAAACGTATTAATAAAGAAATAGAGCCCTTTATCAGTGGTGAATTTTCCGTTTCCAACATTCGCCGGGCACGCATCAATGAAATGTTCTTTAACGAAAACGGTGATAAATGGTACCGCTGCAAAGTGTTTTTCATTACACTCGACGAAGAAAAAGGCATTGAGAAAAAAATTGCAACAACCATGATGGTGCAGGCAAACGATGTAAAAGAAGCCTGGGACGGTTTGCATGAAGGTATGAAAGGTTCTATGACTGATTACTCAGTTGCTGCCATTTCTGAAACAACGATTATGGATGTGTATAAATATGAAGCTTAGTCTGTAGTAGGAAGTCATCAGTAAGTACTTAAAAATAAATCAATTGACAACTACAAACTATCGACTATAAACTACCGACTACAAACTACCGACTACGAAATGTCCATCCAACAAAACATTGAAGAAATCCGTCAACATATTCCACCGCATGTGAGCTTGGTCTGTGTGTCGAAGTTTCATCCGAATGAAGCTATTGAAGAAGCGTATGGAAGTGGTGAACGGATTTTCGGTGAAAGTAAAGTGCAGGAAATGTGTGGCAAACACGAAACACTTCCTGCTGATATTTCGTGGCATTTTATTGGTCATTTACAAACGAATAAAATAAAATATATCGTTCCTTTTGTTTCGTTAATCCACGGAGTTGATTCGTATAAATTGTTGGTTGAAATTAATAAGCATGCTGCAAAAGTCGGAAAAACAGTCAATTGCTTGTTGCAGATTCATATCGCTCGAGAAGAAAAAAAGTTCGGATTTTCGGCTGATGAATTGATTGAAATGCTTGGAGTAGGAGAGTGGAAAGACCTGAAAAACATACAACTATGCGGTTTAATGGGTATGGCTACTTATACTGACAACCTTGAACAAATTCGGTCTGAATTTCGGGGTTTGAAATCTCTTTTCGATCAGGTTAAAACTTTCTATTTTGCTTCAGAAACTTCATTTTGTGAACTATCGATGGGTATGTCCGACGATTACAAAATTGCCATTGAAGAAGGAAGTACGCTGGTTCGTATTGGCAGTTCTATATTTGGAATACGACAATATAATTAATTCACAATTTATAATTCATAATTAATGGATTATCAACTTGTAACAATTCTTGGACCGACAGCTTGTGGTAAAACCACACTTGCTTGCGCGTTGGCTCATAAACTGGATACGGAGATTATCAGTGCTGATTCCCGTCAGGTATATCGTGGAATGGATATTGGAACCGGTAAAGATTTGTCTGATTATGTAGTTGAAAGTAAGAAAATTCCCTATCATCTGATTGATATTTGTGATGCAGGCGAAAAATACAATGTTTATGAATTTCAGCATGATTTTCATAAAGCTTTTTCTGAAATAACCGGCAAAGGAAAGTTGCCGATTCTTTGCGGTGGAACGGGCATGTACATCGAAGCCGTGTTGAAAGGATATAAACTGTTGCGTGTTCCCGAAAATAAGGAATTGCGGAAAAGTCTCGAAAACAAATCATTGAACGAACTGACTGAAATGTTGAGCCGGTACGCTTCTCTTCACAATAAATCTGACTTAGATTCTGCCAAACGTACCATACGAGCTATTGAGATTGCAGAATATACAAGAAATAGTGAGCCTGAATACCAGGAATTTCAACCGATTAATAGTTTGATTATCGGAATTGATCCCGACAGGGAAATTCGCCGGCAAAAAATCACCCAACGCCTGAATAGTCGCTTGAAAGAAGGTATGATTGAAGAAGTAAAAGCTTTGCTCGACAAAGGATTAGCATCGGAAGACCTGATTTATTACGGTCTGGAATACAAGTTTGTAACACACTATCTGATTGGTGAGTTAAGTTACAAAGAAATGTTCTTGCAACTCGAAATTGCCATTCATCAATTTGCCAAACGACAAATGACCTGGTTTCGTGGCATGGAACGACGTGGTTTTACAATTGAATGGATTCCGGCGGAACTGTCATTAAATGAAAAAGTTGAAATGATAGAACATTTATTACTCAAAGTGTAATTCTCTTTATTCCAATACCTTCCACTTGCACATTTTCGTGTGTTGCCCATACCACCATCGATTTATATGCAACGATCCATTTCACAAGGAAGTCGATTATTCTGATTTTTAATTCATTATCCAAACCTGTTAATGGCTCGTCCAATAATAAAACATCTGATTGTACGGCCAATGCGCGTGCCAATCCAACCCGTTGTTGCTGACCTCCGCTTAATTCATGCGGATATTTGTGTGCATGCTGTGTCAATTCCATATTATCCAACAAATAAGCTACCAAATTGCTGACTTCCTGCTTTTGTAAATGATTTGAATTCAATACATAGGCAATGTTTTCAGATACAGTGAACCAAGGAAGTAAACGTACATCCTGAAATGAATAGCCAAAACTAAGATTGTCTGCTGACAGAATCTCTCCATTATCCGATTTCTCTAGTCCTGTCAATAGTCGGAGCAAGGTTGTTTTTCCTTTACCTGAATGTCCTTTAATTAAAGTAATATTGTTGGTATTAAATTCCAGGTTTAACGATTCAAACAATGTTACACCATTAAACGTTTTTTTTAGATTCAGCACTTTAATTTCCTTTATATCAGATTTTTGTACAGTATGATTTAATTCATATTTTATTGCTTCAGGAAGTTGTTTTTCAATATGTATTTTCTGAATTTGATTGATAATAAACTCAAAAAGATAACTGATTCCAATGGCTACAACAGTCCAGGCTATTAATTCCGAAACATTGATATATGCCTGAGCTTGTTTCATCGCCGAACCAATTCCATGAATGGGTTGTGCCAGTACTTCACCGATAATAATGGCACGCCACCCGAATCCCATAGCGGTTTTAATTCCATCGAAAATCACTTTTTTTGCCGAAGGAATGTAAATATTGGAAAACTGATTGGATTTCGATTTACCAAAAACCGTTGCCATTTCCAATAAGCGTTTGTCGGTTTGTTCCAAACCCGTGAGAACATTTTGATACAAAATAGGAAACATAGTTATCAGAGCAATAAAAACCGGCAGTTGGGGAGGAGAGAACCAGAATAATGCAATCAAAACCAGTGAAATAATAGGTATAGAGCGACTTACAACAACAATGGGATGAAAAAAAGCTTTCCAGAATGAAGAAAATGCAGCTATTGTTGCAAGTAAAAAGGCAAGGACAAGAGCAAAAACTACGCCGATAATACCACGTAAAATGGTGAAACTGATTTCAATAAAAAAATTCTCACTTACTATTAGTCGGCATGTTTGTTTTAGTAAATCAACCAGAGAAGGAAATATAGCAGGAAAACCGATTTTCAAAGCAATAATTTCCCATACAATACCTAAAAAGAGAATGGAAAGTAAAGTTGGTATGAGTTTTATTTGTTTCATTTCATGTGATTCCTAATCTGTCAGCCAATGTAGAATTTAGTTCAAACTGTTTTAAAGATAAATATGTAATGTAAATATCTTTCTCAAAGTAATTTAAAGCGCCCCCTAATTTATTTCAATTTATCGGAATGGGGATTTGGGGTAAAAATAAAGTCTTTATCGGGCAATTTTCCACCAATGCTTTTCGGGTTGAAATTATAAAAAATCTGGAGATAACTATTAATTTCCTCCTCGATGGCAAACGACCCGACATAATTGATATTACATAACGAAATTGTTTGTTTTGCAAGTCCCGAATCAGATGCTATTTTATGTTTAATGAGCAGTTTGGCTGCTTTTTCGGGCTGTTCATTTATAAAATTACAACTTTTCGAATACAATTCGCAAACCCGTGACACTAATGTTGGTTTAAGTGTTATAAATCTATCACTTACGAGAAAAGCTGTTTGTACGAATATGTTCTTATCCGAATTAAGTAAAAATTCTTCGCAGGTCAGTTTACTCACACAATGTATCGAAGAATCCCGGGCAAGGAGTTTACTTACCAAAGGTTCGGAAACAACAGCAAATTTGATTTTTTTTAATCTCAATGCCTGTGCAATATCGCTGTTGGTGCTTAATGTATAGTCAATCCGGACATTTGAAACTTTATATTTCTGAATCATTCGTTGCAATAATACATCTGAAGTTGAACTTTGTCCGAATACGGATATGGTTTTATTTTTCAGTTCAGTAATTTTATGCGCATTGCTGTTTGTCAATATATAAAGCGTTCCCCATATAGGACAAGCCACCATGTGATATTGAACTCCTTTGTTGTACAAATTAGCAGCCATAACCGTCGGAAGTATTGCAAAATCGAGTTCTCCCTGCATCATCATCGCCTGAATCTGTTGTGGCTCGTTTTTCAAAATAATCTCCACTTTTTGTCCATCAAGAACAGTCGGTTTGTCAATTAACTGAATAAAACTTACAGCAGAAGGTCCTTCCAAAACTCCAATCCGGATAGTTTCGGGCGAATTACCTGAACAAGAACTAAGAAATATCACTGCAAAGGCTACTATCAATAATTTGTATGCTAATTTTTTCACAGCCGTTTGAAATTAGTATAAATTGATTTTTTTAAAATAATAAAATAAAAGTTCTTTTAATACGCACAAAGATACAAATTTTTGTTATAATAGCTTGCGTTTTGCAAAATTAAGAAGCAAAATAACTACATTTGTGCTTTAAATATTAATTTATAACCTCAAATAATCAATATGGCCCAATTGCTTTTTATCATAATCATTGTTATTCTCGTTGCCGATTTTGGTCTTGAACGTTATCTGGCTTTTTTAAATATCAAAGAATCCGGTAAAGAACTGCCGGTATTGTTACGTGATATTTACGATCCGGAAAAATACGCGAAGCAGCAGGATTATTTCCGCACCAATTCACGTTTCGAAATATTGACCAGTTGTTTTAGTTTTGTTATTACCTTATTAATGTTCTCATTAGGTGGATTTCATTGGGTCGATCAGTTGGTTCAAGGTTATGTGCAAAGTGAAATATGGACTCCGATTATTTTCTTTGGCGTGTTGTTTTTCGCAAATGATATATTGAGTATTCCTTTCGATTGGTACGATACTTTTGTTATCGAACAGAAGTTCGGGTTCAATAAAGTCACGCTCAAACTTTTTATCCTCGATAAACTGAAAGGGTATGGGATGACCATTATTTTGGGTGGTGGAATTTTATTTGTGATCATTTGGATTTATACATTGACTCCAACTTATTTCTGGTTGCTGGCATGGGCAGTGGTTACCGTTTTCAGCCTGTTTATGACTATGTTTTACTCACAGATTATTGTTCCGTTGTTCAACAAACAAACTCCGCTTGGAGAAGGTGAATTACGCACCGAAATTGAAAAATTTGCCCTCAAAACAGGATTTAAACTGGATAATATCTTTGTAATTGATGGTTCAAAACGTTCTACAAAAGCCAATGCATATTTCAGCGGGTTGGGAGCGAAGAAACGTATAGTGCTCTATGATACGTTGATGGATAAAATGACGGTGGAAGAAATTGTGGCTGTGCTGGCTCATGAGGTTGGTCATTATAAACACAAACACACCCTGATTAATTTCATGATTTCCATTCCATCAACTTTGTTGCTTTTCTTTGCTTTTGGATATATTCTGAAAAGTGATACTTTTGCACAAGCATTAGGCGGAACGGTGGCTTCATTTCATCTCAATGCTTTAGCATTTAGCATTTTATATTCACCTATTTCGTTGTTGCTGGATATTGCTACCAATGTACTATCCCGCAAATTTGAATATCAGGCTGATGCTTTTGCAGCAAAATACGGATATGCACAACAATTAACGTCGGGATTGAAAAAGCTGACTGCCACTTCATTGGGAAACCTGATGCCGCATCCGCTTTATGTATTTTTTCATTATTCTCATCCAACGCTTTATCAACGAATTCAGAAAATTACCAATTAGTCAATGTCCAATTTCCAATAAATATGTTCTGGTTTTTTAATTGTAAATTGTAAATGAAAAAATTGTAAATCAACAAGATATGTTACTTGGAATAATGGGCGCCATGCCCGAAGAAATGGAAAAAATAATTTCTGCCATTGAAAACAAGGAAATTGTGGAGCGGGGCGGCCGGATTTATTATCGTGGTGAATTGTTTGGACAAGACGTGGTGGCTGTATTTTCGCGCTGGGGGAAGGTTGCTGCAGCCACAACAGCTACCAATATGATTCTGGAATTCAATGTCGACCGAATTATTTTTACTGGTGTGGCAGGTGCCATTTCGTCCGAATTAAATGTGGGTGATATCGTTATCGGTGAACGGTTATATCAACACGATATGGATGCCCGTCCGTTGATGCGTCGATTCGAAATTCCGTTAACGGGAAAAACTTCTTACGAAACTCCACAACAAAATGTGGATACGATGGCACAAGCAGTGCATAACTTTCTGAAAAACAATAGGGAATTCCGCCAGTTGCTTACCGAACAACATATCAGCAATGTAAAAATGCTGACGGGTGATATTGCCAGTGGTGATTTATTTATTTCGAGTATAGAGATGAAACATGCGTTGATAAAGAATTTACCGTCAGTAGTTTGTGCCGAAATGGAAGGAGCTGCCGTTGCTCAGGTTTGCGATGATTATGGCGTGCCGTTGATTGTTGTTCGTGTTATATCCGATTCAGCTGATGAAGAAGCTCACATTTCCGCAATCGGCTTTGTAAATCAACATGCAGGCGATTATTCCTTGTCAATTCTGAAAGAATATATTACTCTGATTAACAGTAAGTGATTATTAGTAGGAGAGAAATTTACTTCACTGCAACCCATTTATTCTTCCATGCAGGATATTTATCAAGCACTTGCTGGGGGGAATAAGTATAAAATCCATAGCCATCTCGTCTTTCGCGAACCACTTCTGCTAATGAATAAACCACCTTGCTATCGCGATTACAGAACAACGGTCTATGTGTTTTCAACTCATAATAGCGTGTCCAGATAGCCGGAGCAGTTGAATCAATTACTATCACCTTATCAGTAGCCGACACTTTGTAAGGCGTTTGTACTCGTGGTGCAGGAATGGTTTTTACACGTGTATTGTGAATAATAGATTCATCGAACCAGGCGACTGCATTTTGAATTGCATCAATGATTTCCTTTTTGGGATGGTCGATACTCATTAAAAACAGCACCAGTTCGGCACTTTCTTTATTACAAATACTGGGCGGTTCAAATTTCCTTGCCCAGGCAGGTTGTAAAGTCACTTCATAGTACTGCTGACACCATGCAGTGGGCTTACCCGCATCGTTTATCTGGGTTTTAATAATGCAGTCCATTCCTTTATTATAAGCACTTTCTAATCTTTCGCGAAGTTTGCTGTCAATAAAAGCATATTGAGGTTTTCCATCCAGAATATCCTTGATTAATTGCATGACACCGATCATTGCTCCATCGTTGAATGTGATATGACTGCTGTAATTGTCTTTTTCTATTGGATAATATTGAGGCCAACCGCCATTTTTATATTGTGCCTTTAAAACAAATTCCAATCCTCTCAGACAAGCTGTTTTATATTTCTCAACTCCGGTGGCTTTGAATGCTATTGCCAACGCAGCAATCTGAGTATAGGTATTGCCGTTATCGAAGGTCGTATTCGTTTCGCCTTTAGCTGCTTTTACAGTATTTTTTTGTTCGGGAGTCAGGATAGCAAAAAAATCATAATTTTTTGGCCAGCCTCCGTTGTTCTTTTGAAATAAGAGTATATTATTGGCAATATTAGTAATTTCAGTCTGTTTATAACGGGGACGAGCGGGTAGGGCATTAATCATATTATGCTTATCGGCTATGTCGTACCAATGATGGGTATTATCCTGAAACGGCTCATAATCAATGGTTGAATAAGGAGAATGAATTCCTTTCGTTTTCTGGGCAAAACCAAAAAACGAAAAAAACATCAATGAAACAACTAATGATGTTTTTACTAAGAGAGTGGTTTTGTTACGAAATGCTGAAAATCTCATGATAATTTATTTTAATTTTTAAGAACTAAATCAACGTACAAAATTAATGATATAAACCGATACTCATGTGTAAAATATGACCTTTATGAGTATAATTTTTGACATAAATGCAATTGTCAGAATCAGAATCCGTCAGTGGACGGACAGGTTTTATAGAATTCAAGAATTTACAGAATGAAGATACGGATTAAAAATCAGTTTATATGGTAAGTTTGTTGCCTCCCTAGACTGACGAGAGTCTATGATTACGAGTAGATTTAATTTTAGTAATATGCTAAACTGAATTTAATCCACATCTCCAAAATAAGTCATCGTGCTTCGTTCGTTTGAAGTTACTATTGCAACTGCACGCCCTTTTGTTGAAATTGTGATATTCACCTGATAAATGTATGGATCACTTTTCACTTTAAACGTTACGACCCATCCTCCATCATGATTTTTATTCATTATAAAGTCATACATAGGTTCATTAAAACTAATGGGGTCCAAAGGTATTTCCAATTGCTTTACGTTCAACATTCCATGAAATGGCAGATTTGCACAGGCCATACCATTTTTTACTTTTAAAACCACATCAGAATTAAATCCTGAATTTACCAGATCAGTTGGACTACAACGTGAAACATAGATTGTAAAATCTTTCGATTCTACTTTTTGTTGTAATGTTTTTTTATTCGAAACAGAGTTTTTCATTACAGAACATGACGCGAATAAAAATACAAGCGTCCATAGCAAAATTGTTTTACTGGTTTTCATAAATATTTGATTTTGATTATTTTATATAATTATAAGTTGTATACAAATTCTACTCTGGGGAGAACGACTTTAAGACGTGCCCCGGTTTTAGATTTATCCGGTTAATCAAAGTTCAGGCAACCTCAGGATTATCCATATGCTATGCCGAACTGTGAGAACTTTAAAAATGCAATGTCAAACGCAAAGTTCCTGCCGGGCCAAATATAGAACTCAGATTATCTGAATCAAAACCAAAAGAAGTTGAACCTCCGGTAGGATGAATGGTTGTTTTAACGACTGTACCATCCCAGTATTGAGATGTAGATGTGCCTTCACCAACAGTACTTAACATTAATCCCCAGCCAAATTCTCCTCCAATAGCTATTTTAGGAAAAAGAAAATACTCAGCTCCGATAAAACCTCTGAATCCCAAGCCAAATGAAGTACCTGATTTATTTTCTACCAAACGACTCCATGGATTATAAGATGACAGATTATTTCCATAAGTTTTAGATGTACTGGATGACGACACTGCCAATCCAGCTTCAGCCCCATAAAAACCTTGTAAACGGGTCTTGCCTTTTCGCCATTCCATACCGAATGTCAAACCGATATTTGTATTTGAAGTAGTAGATACATCGTCTACATAATAAATAGGTTCAGGAGTTGGAATGTATAAAACTTTTGATACAGAGGTGTTGGAAGCAAATCCCAAAAGAGCTCCCAAACGATATGCTTTTTCAGAGTCAACATAATATTTCCCCAGAATGGTCTGATTCCCGGATAAAAAATTGAAAACAGGTGCTGAATTTGTTCCGGATGAGCCTACTAAGTTCCCTACATATCTGAGAATAGGACTTGCATCGATACTGATAGCCCAATCGCCGGATTCAGGGAGAATGGCCTCACCTTTTTTAGTAACAAGTTTCGATTTCTGTAAGTGGGTAACTGCAAACTCACTCACAATGCGTTTGTTGCCCACTGAGTCACGCGTAGCTACTTTGTAATATTGCGACTTTCCGGCTGCGTTAATTGCCTCACTTTTTACCACAGAGTAAATGGTGTCCTGAGCGTAAACAATACTACAAAGTAATGAAAGCGTGAGAACAAATAGGATCCTGATTTTCATAAATTTCTTTTTATTATATGTGAATTACAATTTGTTTATATACAGATGCATGAAAGTGCTTAATCGTTGCATGAATAATTAAGTTTTTTTGCTCCTCCGGCTTATTTCTGTTTTACAAGTTTAAATTTATACCGTACGTAAATTACAAGCCCGATAATGAGCATGGCTAAATCAGTAGCAATAGCAATAGTTCAAGGATCAATTAATCCTTTTCCATTGAGAATTTGGGGGATATATTTTTCAACCCTTAATTCCCGGGTTTTGGATTGTTTGGGTTGAGAAAAATAAAAAATGTATGCTCTTTGCCGTCCCTGCGTCAATGCATCAAAAGCAGTTTTCAAGGCAGGAATTTCATCTAATCTATTTTGAAATTCTTCAGGAATCGTATATTCTGTTGTCTTTTTAAAACTCACTTCCAAACCGACTTTTTCAACTTCAATGGCTTCCTGAATATAGGCTTTCAAGATGGTTTCCATCTCAACTATTTCCCGAACATTGGTGAACCGAATCTGGCGCCCCGCCTGTACATTCTCCGTTTGTTGGGTTAGAATACTATGGGCATCATGTAGCAAGGCACCTTTGATAAACAAAAGCGCACAATATTCTTTAAATCCATGTATTAAAACTATGTTTCCTTTTTGAAACGTGTAACAAGGTTGACCCCACTTCAATTCTTCGGTCAACTGACAGTCAAGAATGATCATTCTCAATTTCTCAAATTCTTCCTGCCACTTTTTGGCTTTACTAAAATAAAAATCAACCTTAGGATTCATTCTACTCTTTGTTTTAGTATGTTATTTTAATTTGTTTACAATTGTTTCCTTATATTATTCGATTTCTTTAAATACATATCGTTCATCATAATCTATTTCAAACAAATCTAATAATTTTCGATATTCATCTGAAAATTTCATTTTTCTTTGATGCTCTTTTTGTGTTTTGATATAATGATAAACATTATCAAGCTGTGACTTTCCATAACTAAACACCCCAAAACCTTCCTACCATGAGAATTTTCCAAGAACTAATTTATTATCATTAATCCATAATGAAGAATTGCGTTTGATATCATGCATCAAATCGGAAGGAGATTCTTTTGGATTCATGCTTACAAGTGCATGGATATGATCAGACATTCCATTTATTATATAGGGTTTATGATCGTTTTTAGTAATAATTCCACCCATATATTTATATAAATCTTCTTCCCATTTCGGAGAAATTAATGACATTCTGTTTTGAACAGCAAGGACAAAATGAAGATATATTTGCGAATAGGTATTTGCCATAATAGTATTAATTGAAGGTTTTTATTATTTATCCCCTAAGGGGAAGTGCTCTTTATGTATCTTTGTTTTTATGACTAATTATCCCCTACGGGGAATTCCTTATTTCGAATCGACTCTCAACATAGAAGAAACATATCAAAACCTTTATATTTGCCCGTAGGGCATTTATCATCATAAAAAACTCATCAGTATGTTTGTTTCCCCGGTAGGGGATTAATACTATCTTCATTTATCCTTTTCTTGCTCAAAGTCTATTCAATCCAAGTTACAACTTCGTCTATACTTGCATTTTTAATCCGCTAATTACTAATTGTTTATTGATTCGGATTATAAATCCTTGTAATATTTAAAGGTGTGATTGCAAATCACACCAACCCGTGCCAACCTTTTCTCATTTAATTAAGGTCATATCCGGTTCGACGGAAGAGTTTCTTATTTTTAATTTTTATATCTCTAACTCCACAATTGATTTTGAAGGCATTTTCACTTGCAAAACGTTGTCTTTCACATTAATTTGAGTGAATTTCTGTAGCTTTACTTTTTCGGGAGTTCCAAAATCATTAAATGAATTAATAGCTTCGGACGTGAGAATTTCTCCACTGATTGACGACACCTTCATTGAACCCGGATCAATTGTCACCGTGTTTTCCGCATTTGGATCGAGGTTCACAAGCGTGATATGAATCTTACCTTTCGAATCTTTTGAAGCGGATGCATTAATGGAAGGAATTGTTTCGTTATTAAACTCATAATTCCGACAAGTTACGGAAACCGGAATTAATGTTGCGCCCTGATGCACTTTAAACATTTTAAAAACATAATAAGTAGGCGTTAATACCAACTGATTTCCGCGGGTTAAAATCATTGATTGAAGAACATTCACTACTTGTGCTATATTGGCCATTTTCACCCTGTCGGCATGATTATTAAATATATTCAGGTTGACAGCGGCAACCATCGCATCGCGAAGTGTATTTTGTTGAAACAGGAAGCCGGGATTTGTGCCGGGTTCCACATCATACCAGGTACCCCATTCATCCACCATTAAACCAACCTGTTTTTTTTTGTCGTATTTATCCATTACTGCCAAATGTCTATCAATGAGGGTATCCATTAAAAGGGTTTTCTTTAATACAGTAAACCATGCACCTTGTGTAAAATCCGTAGCAGATCCTTTTTTTTCCCAGTTTCCGGGTAATGTGTAATAATGCAATGACACACCCTGAACGTTTGTACCCACGTTTTTCATCACTACATCGGTCCAGTTCACATCATTATCACTTGCTCCTGATGCGATTTTAAGAATGCCATGTCCTGCATAATTTAAATAGGTGCCATATTGCCTGCATAGATTGGAATAATATTCAGGAGTCATATTGCCACCGCATCCCCAGGCTTCATTACCTATGCCAAAGTACTTTACTTTCCATGGTTTTTCACGTCCGTTTTGTTTGCGGAGTTTTGTCATGGGCGATTCGGAATTTGAAGTCATGTATTCTGCCCATTCGGCCATTTCCTGAACTGTACCACTACCTACATTACCCGAAATATAAGCATCACATCCCAATATTTCACACAAATTGAGAAATTCATGCGTACCAAAGCTATTATCCTCTGTAACACCACCCCAGTTTACATTGACAATGGAAGCACGTTTATCGAGCGGTCCAATACCATCTTTCCAGTGATACGTATCGGCAAAGCAACCGCCGGGCCAACGTAAAACCGGGATATTCATATCTTTTAAAGCTGCTATGATATCATTTCTGTATCCATGTGTATTTGGAATGGCTGAATTTTCGCCAACCCATATACCGTCATAAATGCAATGTCCCAGATGCTCGGCAAATTGTCCGTATATATCTTTGCTGATAAGGGTTTTGGAGCTTTCAGTATTTAAAACAACTACATTTTCTGCTTTGCTCTGTGCAGATAAAATTTGAAAACCTGAAAGAATAAACAAGGGAATGAAAAGAATACGCTTAAAAATTTTCATTGGTGGATTGTATTTAGTAAATAATGATTTTTTTTTAGAATTGTTGGTAACGTAAGCTAGCGTAGGTCTGCGACCCTGTGCCATCTTCAATTTTCAAAAATAAAGCTCTCTTTTCTTTCCTTTGAAACTGAAATTCGCACCAGCGGGTCAAATCACACCAACCAGTACCAAACTTTACTCATTTAATTAAGTACATATCCGACTCGAGTGAGGGCTTCAAAAGTACAAACTCTTTTTAATACCCCCAACATTTTATGTAATTATTTTAATTAATCGTAAAAGTATTGAATTAAATGTATAAAAAAACCGTCCTGATAATACTATCAGAACGGTCTTTAAAAGAGTAAGATTAAACCTTATCCAGGGAACGTAAACCACTATAAACTCCTAAGAAACAAACCGCCCCAAGCCCCTAAAGGGGATGTTTATAATGCTATAAACTCTTAACTAACAAAATTATTTGAACGCAAATCATGCAAATAAAAGCATTTTTTTGTTAGTTCTGTTTTTTACTAAATCCAATATTCTCACTATCCAAAAGTCCCCCTTTAGGGGGATTTAGGGGGCCGCTATAAACTATCCTACAGCCAATACTTTACAGGGTTTTGTTATTTTAATTAGTTGCTTCAATTACTGATGAGGTATCAGAACAAAGCCAAAAGTCATTACAAAATAAATAATACCAACTAACATCAAAAAAGCGAAAATCCAAAAAATCAAACTGTGATGTATCACTTTCCAGTGAAACTTGTGTTCGTGTTGATCTTTGATAATATCCTGCCCAATAGTTGTGTTTTCATTTTTCCCATTTACTTTCATATTCATTTTTTTTTAATTATTTCTTATTATACCAACTGTACATATAAAACAGTCCAATCTGTTTTATATGTCTATTGTTGTTAATGCCGATGATTACAAACAAATAGAACAATAAGACGAACTTGTCCCGACTTGACGGGAGTCGAAATTGGACTATATTGTTTGTTCAATCGGTATTATTCGCATGGGTTGATTTTATTTACCATACGAATCCTATCACGAATATTTGATTCTGGATAAATCTTTCATCCCTTATACTATTTTTGCTCACCGGGTTCAATTCGTATCATTTCATAATCGATGACCCACATAAATCCGGTTTAAGTGAAACTGATTAATCTTCTTTTTTCTTTACCGGAACAATTAAAATAGGGAACTGTGAGTTCTCTAATACGTCTTCAGACTGACTTCCCGGAAAAATACTTTCCAACCATTTCCGGTTATGCGATCCCATAACAATGATATCCACATGCATTTCTTTAGCCGTTTTTAAAATAGTCTCGGCTATTTCACCTTCTTTTAAAACTGTCTGAACAGCATCGTCACCCAAATGTTTTTTTGTTTTATCCAAAAATGCCTGAGTAGTTTTATTTAAATCCCCTAACATATCATCCTTAAACACATGGGTGTAGTTAGACTCAGAATAATAAACCGGCAATTCGGAAATTACATGCAATAATATAGTTTCCGCATTCATGGACTCTGCCAGTGAATAACCTACTTCAGACACTTTTTTTGAAGTTTGATCATAGTCCAATGCAATCAATATTTTCTTAATCTTGTTTGTTTTCATGTTCGTTGTATTTTAAAATGTGAGTTTGATTTCAAGTTTGTTAGTTAGAAATTGACTGTAAACATTGTTATACCATCTGTAATTATAAAACAGCCCAAAAAATGTTTTATAATTCTACTGTGGTTAATGCCGTTGCTTCAAACAAATAGTATCAATGAGACGAACTTGTCCCGACTTGACGGGAGTCGAAATTGGGCTATATTGTTTGT
>JADGPS010000027.1 GCA_017882285.1 Paludibacter sp.
GTGGAACTATTGGCTTTACGATAGTCAAATAGAACCATCTGTAGGATATGGAACTGCATATCTTGATATTGTTAAGAAGCAGTTTAAAGTCAATCCCTAATTTGCATGTAATTTATTATAAAATTACCACCAAATGTTCGCTCACTTGGTGGTAATTTTATAAATTTCAATATCTATTATGAACATAACTAAAAAACTAATCGCATTTGCTTTTGCGCTATGTATCATACAGTTGACTTTTGGTAAATCGACTCAAGAGTCGTTTACCTTTATCCAACTGACCGATACCCAGATGGGTTTTATCAGTAGCAATCAAAATTGCGATGAAGAAATAGAATTATATACAAAAGCTGTAAATTTCATCAACAAAGTCAAACCCAAATTCGTAGTTATTACCGGCGATTTTGTTAACAACCGTACGGATACTTCTCAGATTAAATCTTTTAAAAAGATTACTTCATCAATAAATAAAAAAATACCCGTTTATTTAATCCCCGGTAATCACGACATGGGTCAGAAACCCACAAAGGGAAATGTTGACTTCTATTTTCGACATTATAAGAGCGATAAGTTTAATTTTAAATACGGAAATGTTCAGTTTATAGGAATCAACAGCAGTTATATAAATACCGGTAGCGAAGAGGAAATTGCACAATACAACTGGCTTCAGGAGAGTTTATCGAAAAATCCCATCTGCATACGCAAAATTGTTTTTTCCCATTATCCTTTTTTTATCAAAAATATTGATGAAAAAGATAGTTACTCAAACATCACACAACCCAAACGAACTGAATATATGCAGTTATTTAAAAAATCCGGGGTGGTTGCAGTTTTTGCTGGTCATTATCACAACAATGCTGAAGGCTCCTATCAAGGCATTAAAATGATTACAACATCAGCAGTAGGTAAGCAATTAGGGAATGCTAAATCGGGACTAAGAATTATAAAAGTTTACCGGGATAGTATTACACATCAGTATGTTGAACTTTCTAACCTCCCGAAACAGATTCAATTTTAATTATGTAATTAATTAATACAATGATAATGAAAAAGATAACATGTATTTTTTTAGTGAGTCTATTTATAGCTTCAACCCTTTTTGCACAAAATAAACATTCGCAAAGCACTAAGTATCCTTCTTATAAAGGAATGGTAATGGCCGGTTATCAGGGTTGGTTTCGACTGCAGAAAGACGGGAGTATGTATCCTGACGAAAATAAAGTTCGCATTGATATGTGGCCCGATGTGACTGAATATGAAAAGACTTATCCTACAGGAATGAAGTTAGCTGATGGAAGCACTGCGCGTTTTTTCAGTTCTACCGACCAAAGTACCGTTGATCTGCATTTCAAGTGGATGAAAGAATATGGCGTTGATGGTGTCTTTATGCAACGTTTCTTTAATGCAACGAGAAAAACTGACGAAAGAGCCGCCGCATCGAACACTGTGTTGAAATATGCTTTAGATGCTGCTTCGAAATACGAACGGGCTATTGCCGTAATGTACGATTTGTCAGGATTAAAAGCATCAGGCGAAGATTGTTCTTCCATTATTGAGGACTGGAAATATCTGGTTGATTCATTGAAAGTTACCAATCAGAAAGGAACGAAAACCTATTTGTTCCACCGTGAAAAACCATTAGTTGTTATTTGGGGTATCGGTTTCCCTGACCGACCTTACAATATTCGAAAAATCGGTTTGGAAAGGTTGATTGATTTTTTCAAAAATGATCCGAAATATGGTGGTTGTTCCGTTATGCTTGGCGTTCCGACTTTTTGGCGTGATTTAAATGCCGATTGTGTAAATGACCCCTATTTACATGATATTATTAAGCGTGCAGATATTATTATGCCTTGGATGGTTCAACGATTCAGTCCGTTGTTGCACAACGATATGGATCGTTATCGTGATGTTATTTTGGGCGATATGAAGTGGTGTAAAGCAAATAATATCGACTATGTCCCTTGTGTTTGCCCCGGATTCAGTTGGCATAACCTCAGCCGTTTCGAATTTCCCGACGATGTGAAACCAAGCGGATCAATTCCCCGTCAGGGCGGACGGTTCTACTGGCAACAAATATCGACAGCTTTGCTTGCCGGTGCCGATATGTTATATGTGGCCATGTTTGATGAAGTAAATGAAGGTACGGCAATTTTTAAATGCACGGATAATCCACCGATAAGCAATATAGCTAAGTTTGTTAATATGGATGGTAAACCATCCGATCAATATTTATGGTTGACGGGACAAGCTGCCAAAATGCTTAGAAAAGAAATCCCACTTTCTATTAAATTACCTGTTAGATAATCAGTTGACACTATTTTTTTTCTTCAAGATTAATTAAGGTTTTTTTAAGAAAAAATCAATTTCCTTCAAGTGTTATTTCTCAGCTAAAATTAAAGAACGCAAAAAAAGTTAATTGATAAAAAACTATACATTTTAATTTTTAAATTTGCCTGATTGAAACTACCATTATCCTACTATTAAAATTTCCATTAAAAAAAATTCACATGAAAAAAATTCCAATTATTATTTTTTCCGTCTTTATCACTTTAATTTCTTTTTCACAGACTGTCAACCCGATCAAAGGACTTGTTAAAACATCAACAGAAGCTTCGGATTTTGTTAAGGGTCCATATTTACTTTATCCCGCTGATAATACCAAAATGCTGATAATATGGCAAACACTAAGTACAAATACATGCGCTGTAGATTGGGGAACAGATATTACATATTTATCAGGCTCAAAACCTACTGTAGAATATGGAACTGCACACCAACATAAAATCACGTTAGATGGATTAACCCCCGGGACAAAATATTTCTACAGGGTTACAACTAATAATGCAGATACAAAGACAAGCAGTTTTATAAGCGGAGCTGCAGATACTGCAACTGTTATTAGTTTTTATGCCTATGGTGATACCCGTACCTATCCTACTACTCATAATGCTGTTGCAAAAAAAATACTTGATGAAGTAAATTTAAATCCTAAATCACAATCTTTAATCGTTATGAGTGGTGATTTAGTTGAAAAAGGCGATACTGAGTCCAGTTGGACAAATGAGTTTTTTCTTCCTACGTATACAAGCATTCAAGAAATGCTATCAAAATTACCCTATTTGGCGTCGATGGGAAATCATGAAGGACAAGGTTTGCTATTTGGTAAGTATTTCCCCTACCCTATGTATGCTTCCGGCCGATATTATTATTCATTCGATTATGGACCTGTTCATTTTACAGTTTTAGATCAATATACAACTTATACTGTGGGAAGTGCACAATACACCTGGTTGGTAAACGACCTGGCTGCCTCATCAAAGCCCTGGAAAATTATATTGGATCATGAACCCGGTTGGACAGCTTATCCTACTTCCGGTGGACATAGTAATAATACAACTGTTCAGACTCTTATCCAGCCTTTATGTATAAAATACGGAGTCCAGTTTATTATCTCCGGACACAATCACTTCTATTCCAGGGCTAGTGTAAGTAATGTTATGCATATTACATCCGGTGGTGGAGGTGCTCCTATGTATACCCCGGCAGATAGGACAAATATTTTAAAAATGGATAAATCGTATCATTTTTGTAAGTTAGATATTAATAAAAACGTTCTGAATTTTACAGCAGAAAGAAGTGACGGAACAATAATTGAAACTTTCGGTTATGTTAATTCTAATGTAAATGGTGTGATTGATGTAAAACAAAATAAACTTGCTGACAGTTTTTCTGCATATTCAAAGGAAAATTCCATCATAATACTGAATAAACTCAACCTGAAAGGGTTTTACACGGTGTATGATAATTGGGGACAAGAAATAGTACAAAAAGAATTAGCCGAGATATCAAATAAGGTTACATTGAAAGTTCATGGGGTTTATTATATCCGCATTCATGCTGAAGATAGTTTTATTGTAAAAAAAGTAATTTTTGGGAATATCTGATTATTCTATTTAGGAATGATTGGTCTATTTCATAAGTGCAAGATACAAATAACAAATTAAAAGAAATACACTTTGAAAATAGCAAAACAGATCCTCATTCTTTTCCTGCTTGTTCTTTTTACTACACATGCAGTTGAAGCACAGTTTGCACAGAAAAAATCCATTCGTCTGGCTGTTGCAGGGGCGACTCACGGCCATATTTCTTTTATTTTAGGAAGAAAAGATAAAGGCGACTTTATACTTACCGGAGTTTACGAACCAAATAACGAGCTGGCGTTGAGCTTATCAAAAAAATACGGCTTCAATCCGAATTTGATTTATAATGATCTGGGAAAAATGCTCGACGAAATAAAGCCCGAAGCGGTAGTGGCTTTTGGTTCTGTTTACGAACATTTGGCGGTTGTTGAAGCTTGTGCTCCGCGTGGTATCGATGTTATGGTTGAAAAACCATTGGCAACCAATGTAGAACATGCTAATCGAATGGTCCAACTGGTAAACAAATACCACATAAAACTTCTTACCGATTATGAAACCTCCTGGTATCCCACCACAGCAAAATCATTTCAACTGGTGAATGACAGCAGTTTTGTAGGTAAACTGAAAAAAGTGGTAATTCACGACGGACATCAGGGACCAAAGGAAATTGGATGTGATAAAGTCTTTTTGGACTGGCTTACCGATCCAATTCAGAATGGCGGAGGTGCGTTAATTGATTTTGGCTGTTACGGAGCGAACTTAATGACAGGATTAATGCAAGGTCAGAAGCCATTGTCAGTTACTGCGGTCACTCGTCAGTTTAAACCGGAAGTTTACCCCAAAGTGGACGATGAAGCAACCATTATTGTTAGTTATCCTGATGCACAATGCATAATCCAGGCATCATGGAACTGGCCTTTTAATAGGAAAGATATGGAAATATATGGTGATTCGGGATACATCATTACCATCGATAAGGCCAATCTGCGACTAAGAAACAGAATTAAGCCTGTCGAAAAATCCATATTTGTTACTGCGAAAGATATCAATGTTTACGAAGATCCGTTCTCCTATTTTTACGATGTCTTAAAAGGAAAAATCACGATGAAGCCTTATGATCTTTATGCCTTGGATAACAACATTATGGTGGTTAAAATACTGGAAGCAGCACGCGAATCTGCCAAAACAGGCAAAACGGTTTGGCTCAAATAATATTGATTTGAACGATTCGGAACTTATAAATGTAAACGGAACTTAAAACAAATAATGCACATGAAAAAGATTACATTTTTTATTTTTCTAAGCGCAATTTTCGCTCTGAATTTGAAAGCCCAACCATCTAAAAAGTTAAAACCGTATGATATTGATAAAGACCGGTTGCTCTATACAATTGGATATGCCCACCTTGATACGGAATGGAACTGGGATTATCCTACAACTATTAACGAGTACATACTCAATACAATGGTTGAAAACTTCAATCTTTTCGAAAAATATCCGGATTATGTTTTCAACTTCACCGGCTCTCGTCGGTATAATATGATGATGGAATATTATCCCGAATTATTTAAAAAAGTTCAGGAATATGTAAAACAAGGGCGTTGGTATGTTTCCGGTTCATCGGTCGACGAAGGTGAAGTGAATATATCGTCGTCAGAATCATTGGTACGTCAAGTTCTTTATGGAAATAATTTCTTTCGCAAAGAGTTTGGAAAAGAAAGTGCGGATTATATGCTGCCTGATTGTTTTGGTTTTTTGTTTAATTTGCCTACTGTTTTCAATCATTGCGGTTTGTTGGGTTTTTCTACACAGAAACTCACCTGGCGATCAGCAGCAGGTATTCCATTTAATGTGGGAGTTTGGAATGGTCCCGATGGCAAAGGAATAATTGCTGCACTGAATGGAACTAATTATACCGGCCATATTGAAAAACGGCTCGATAAAGATCCCAAATGGATTGAACGATTAAACGAAGATCTGAATAAAACAGGATATGCGTTCGATTTTCGTTATTATGGTGTAGGTGATCGTGGTGGTTCACCACGCGAAAGCGATATAAAAAATGCTTTAGAAAGTCAACACAATAACGATGCTGATTTTAAAGTTCTGTTGACTTCTTCCGATCAGATTTATAAAGACATTACACCTGAAATAAGAAAGAGACTTCCCGTTTATTCAGGCGATTTATTGCTTATTGAGCATAGTGCAGGATCAATGACCTCACAAGCTTTTATGAAACGGATGAACCGGAAAAATGAACAATTGGCACAATCGGCAGAACAAGTTTCGGTAGTTGCCGATTGGTTGGGTGGAGCAACTTATCCATTACAAAAGCTGAATAATGCCTGGGATTTAGTGTTGGGAAGTCAGTTTCACGACATTCTTCCGGGAACAAGCATACCCAAAGCGTACGAATATGCATGGAACGATGAATTTATAGCGGCAAACGGTTTTGCAGAAGTTTTGAAAAACGGAGTTAGTGCCATTTCGTCAAAAATGAACACACAAACTCAGGGAAAATCAGTGGTTGTTTATAATCCGGTTGCTAAATCGCGCGAAGATGTGGTAACCATTGAACTGGAATACACATCACTTCCTGCTTCCGTGTCTGTTTTTGATAAAAACGGAAAAGAATTGCCGTCACAAATTCTTGGGAAAAATGAAAATAAACTGAAAGTATTGTTTCTGGCACAATTACCTTCAGCGGGTTTGGCGGTGTTCGATGTACGCGAATCGATGGATTTAAAGAAGACAACTACTCTTGCCATTACAAATAATACACTTGAAAATCCATATTACAAAGTTCAATTTGCTGCTAATGGTGATTTGGTGAGCATTTTCGATAAAAAAGCATCCAAAGAAATTTTGTCGAAACCGGCACAATTGGAATTTTTGCAGGAACAACCGAAAGAATGGCCGTCATGGAATATGGACTGGAAAGACCGTCAAAAAGTACCTGTTGATTTTATGGATAAAGATGCAATACTGACTGTTGAAGAACAGGGTCCTGTGCGTGTAACCCTGAAAGTACAACGCAAAGGTAGAAATTCGGAAATTACTCAATTCTATAGTCTATCAGTTGGCGAAGCAGGTAAACGGTTGGAAGTAACTAATAAAATTGACTGGCAATCGCGTGAAGTAAGTCTCAAGGCTTCTTTTCCACTATCTGTTTCTAATGAAAATGCAACCTACAACTTAGGGGTTGGCACCATTTCGAGAGAAAACAACAATGAGAAAAAATTTGAGGTTCCATCCAAAGAATGGTTCGACTTGACAGACAAATCCGGGAATTACGGCGTTTCGATTCTCGAAGACTGTAAATACGGTTCGGATAAACCGGACAATAATACATTGAGGCTCACTTTGTTATTCACTCCCAAAGTAAATTCATTTGGAGTTAGATATTTTACGTATCAGAGCACTCAGGATTGGGGAATTCATGATATTAAGTATGCCATTTACGGTCATAACGGTGACTGGAGTAAAGCAGAATCGCCGTGGCAGGCGAAATTTTTTAACCAACCACTGGTGGCTTTCGAAACGTCAAAACATGCCGGTGAACTTGGTAAATCACTTTCCATGATTACAATTGATAATCCGCAAGTTGGTCTGATGGCATTCAAAAAGATGGAACAAAGCGACTATTACTTATTACGTTTCAATGAGTTATCCGGAAAAGACATCAAGGATGTGAAAATTACTTTCCCTGCTGCTGTGGTGGATGCATACGAAGTGAATGGACAGGAACAACGAATCGGTAATGCCAATGTAATCAAAGGAGAACTTCAGCTTGATTTGAGCCATTATACCATTCGCAGTTTTGCATTGAAATTAAAACCTATAGCAAAAAAACAAACTATTGCACAAGCACCCGTCACACTTCCATATAATACCGATGTAATTAGTTCTGATTCAAATCGAGAAGATGGTAACCTTTCGAATGGTCAATCACTTCCGGCTGAATTACTTCCGGCTTATGTTGAAAGCGAAGATATTCGATTTACCATTGGGAATAAAACTGATGGTGAGAAAAATGCAGTAAACTGTTCCGGTCAGACTATTCAACTACCTACGGGAAACTACACAAAACTCTACTTATTGGCAACTGCAATTGATGATGTAAAAGCCGATTTTGTAGTGGACGGTCAATCAACAACACTTAATATTCAAAAGTGGACCGGTTATGTGGGACAATTCTACAACCGCATTTTAAGTCGCGATCAGAATTCTGTGATTGAAATGGAGAAACCATTTGCCAAAACGGATAATATTGCCTGGTTTGCTTCGCATTGCCACAAAAACTATCCGTTGAAAAATGAAGCCTACCAATATAGCTATTTATATAAGTATGAAATTCCGATTTTGGCAGGTGCTAAAACAATTTCACTTCCCACTGAAGAAAAAATTAAGATATTGGGTATTACAATGGCAACTCCTCACGGAGACAAAGTAAAACCCTTACAACCTCTTTACGATAGTTTTATTGGAAATCCTGAATTTAAATTGAGAGTAGAAAAATAGCATAATCTGTTGGATAGTATTTTGATTAAAATTTAATTGTTTAAACAAATTAGTCTAACCTTATAAACCCCACTTAATCAATAGATATACAATAAAATAACTTTTAAAATATTTTGATATCTTTGCATCATCATATATTTTTGATACTTAAATCATGCAATTATATTATGTTACCAAAGAAGAAAACCACAAATCAAAAGAGCTTGTTTCTAACGTTAGAAGACATGCTTGACCAAAAACATCCGTTGTACATTTTAGCCAATAGAGTAAATTGGCAGGAATTTGAGGATGCTTTTACGCTTTATTATTGTGAAGATACCGGTCGTCCGGCAAAACCCATACGGTTGATGGTAGGACTGCTGATTTTAAAACGCTTACGCAACGTTTCGGATGAAAAAATTGTGGAACAATGGAGTGAAAATGTATATTATCAACACTTTTGCGGAGAGAAAGAATTTCTGCCTGATTTTCCGTGCGAAGCATCTGAATTAGCACATTTTCGACATCGGATTGGAAAATCCGGGGTTGAGCTGATTTTGAAAGAAAGCATTCGAATCAATGGCAATGACGGTAATGAACAGAATGCAAGTATTGATACAACTGTTCAAAATAAGAACATAACTTTTCCTACGGATAATAAATTGCACCGTAAAATAATAGATAAGTGCAAGAAAATAGCTAAAAGAGAAGGTTTACCGATTCGCCAGAGTTATAATCGAATACTCAAAAACCTGGAGGTTGACCAACGATTTCGGAATTATTCAAACAACAAGTTGAAAGCACGAAAAGCGGATAATCAAGTAAAAGCCATTGCGGGCAGATTGGTGCGAGAGTTGGAAAGGAATCTGTTGCCAAATTCAATTTATCTGCCAGATATAGAGATATTTAAAAGAATTTTAGGTCAACAAAAAGAGTAACAACAATATTTATTCTGATTATAAGCCGGATATTCAATGTATTTCAAAATGAAAAGAACAAGTTAAATTACGATGAAATTCAGTAAAGATTTTATAAAAAAAAACTGCCCGATTGAGCAGTTCCTTTTTTATAAATGGTTATAAGTATCAATTTACAGGAGTTACAGGAGTTATATCCTGCCCCGGTTTCGAGGAATTTCTGGCGGCTTTTACGGCTTCGTTCAGTTCGGTATAGAGATTTTTCCAGCCTTCCAATTGATTCATGGCGGTTACAACATTCAGGTAGTTGCGCAAAGCAGCTTCCAGATTTCCACGGAGCGAAGTAGCCGATTCAGTTAATCTCAGTTCCGAATTTATACCCATTTGTTCTGCAAAAATCGCTACGAAATTCGTTTGGGCAGCTTTCATCAACCCATAAGCTTCAGTCAGATGTAAGCGCTCAATTTTGGCGGCATTCTCCTGCTTATCCAACTCTTCAAACAACTTATCCATGTGCGTTGTCTGATCGCCATAGTTGTAACGGTCTAAATCAATTCCATGCGTTTCAAAAATAGCGTACAAATCAATGGCATCTTGTTGTGCAGTTAAACCTTTCATTTTTGAAAAGCCCAATAAGCTATTCCTCATGCCTTTGAAAAAATCATCGCGGTGTAAATCGGCATCGGCTACTAATTTCCCCTTACCACTGTAAGTTTTCTTGTCGAAAGCTGCAAAATAATCGGCGTAAGCTGCAATCAACTTTTGTAATAAAGGGTGATTCAAAACCACCGCGTAAGCTGCTTTCGCAGAAATATCCAACACTCGCCTTGTCAATTCCGATAAAGTATCAATACTCAAACGGGAAAAATTCATTTTCATATATTCTTCATTTAAAGGGTTAATAAATAAATTGAAAGGTATTATATATTCTTATTCTCAACAGGTAACTTCGGTTAATTATCTCTTCCAATTTGCAGGAAATCAACTGCTCCAAACATCTATGCCCTGTATTCTGCGGGAGATTAACTGCTCCAAACATCAAAGCCCTGCATTTTGCGTGAGATTAACTGCTACAAACATTAAAGCCCTGCATTTTGCATGAGATTAACTGCTATAAACATTAAAGCCCTGCATTTTGCGTGAGATTAACTGCTCCAAACATCAAAGCCCTGCATTTTGCGGGAAATAATTCATTTTAATCGACCTATATGCTTCATATACTTATATGTAACATCCTTTAGCTAATTAAATGCGCCTCAAATATGTATTAATTTTACCCGATATATTTATACTCTTAACATTAATATTCATTAAAAATCCGAGTTTATATTTTTTTTTTACAAATGCAATAATATGTTGTTCCTACTGCTTGGTTTTAAAGTTAACCGATTTATATTTCAAACTCAATTATAAATTTATTCACTTAACAAACATATCTGTTTGGATAAGGGTTTAAAACAATATCATTGTAATTGATTATAATAAACTAAAATTTTAATTATGTCTTCCTTATTTTTTACAGAAAGTTTGTTTTTATCTATATAATAAGATACTTTATCCTTTTTATCATAAAGAAATTCGAGAAGTTTATTTTTATTCAGAGCCATCAACTGGTCCCCTTTCTGCAAATACAACTGTTGTTTAAGAAATAATCTGTCATTCTTGTTTCCAACAGCAAATGTCGTATTATAAGTGGCAAAAATAATTTCAATTTCATATTTATTAAGAAGGCTTGCCTTGCCATTAACAAAAACCTCAAAATAACATTTTTCGCCTTTCTTATTATTTTTATATTCTTTATAAATAAAAATTTTATCAGAAAACTTTATTTCAGAGATACTATCAGGAGTTCCAATAATATATGTTTTACCATTATCCTTATATAACATTTCTTTTGTATAAACATTATAACGAACCATTAAACCTGAAATAGTTTTGCCATTTTTTAAAAGAATGTCAGCAGACTGCCAATCATCCAAATAGGGAGATCCCTCCATTCCCTTTGTAAAATGGGGTTCATTATAAATATAATTATATCCCGAAGGTGCCCGTAATCTTATATCCTGTGCCTGCAGTTTCGCATTTATAATTACCAACAAAATAATGATTAAAAGCGATAAATGTTTTACCATGATTCAACAAATTACTAAATACATACTATTATTTATTAGTTCGATTAAACAAAATCCAGACTACAAATTTACAAAAAAAAATGGAATAACAGGGGCTGTTCTCTACTGATTATCAATATAAAATTATAATATTTTCAACTTACAACCCCATAACCGACTTGCAACGTCGAATATACTCGCCATGCTCGGCGCATTAAAAAAAAACAGTTGCAAAGTTAACTTCACAACTGTTTAATTTCATTTGCTTTATATTCCTTATCACTAAAAATTAATCATACCGGATTAATTAAAAGTCATCTTCAGGGAAACCCGTGCGTCTGAAACCTGAAACTTTATAAACTATCGGACCTGAATCATCATTAAATGCTGCAGAAAAAACAATACTGTCAGCAGCAGCTCCACTTGGAGTTTTTGCTGCTCCAAGTAGCACTTTACCGTTAGTAATCAATACTTTTTCACTAGGATATTTAACAGCGTTTGTAGATACTGAGTCAGTTGTTAAAAATGTTTTTGATGTATAGTCAACTTTCACAATAGAATGAAAATTCCAAAAACTTCCATTATCATTTACCCACATTTCGGTATTTTCATTAGCAGCAGTATTATAGGTTGATAATTTAAAGTGACCTGCACCGGAATCTTTCCATACACCTGCATTTTGATATTCGGCGGTTACCCACCATTCTCCGGCTATAGCCTGAACAGCTGTTCCTCCGGGTTCTGTAACCGTTTCGCAGCCGGTAAAAGCGATTGTCAGAGCTGCAACTAATAATATTAAATATTTTTTCATATTTCTTATTTTTTTATTGTTTAGTTAAATCTAAGAACCAAGTATATGCATTTGCATAAGTCGCTTCCCAATGAATCTTATTGGTTGCCGGAGTGTATGTGGCATTTGCCAGTGAATTCAAAGAATCACCCCAACCTGCAACTTTACTGGAAAGCAATCCGATTGTATTATTCGGATTAAGTTTTATGTATCCTGCCATGGCATAAGCAGAACCATAGGCTGCCCTGAATTCATAGTAACCTCCAAAAAAATCAGATACATGGAAAATTCCCGGAGCAATATAATCCAAAGTTACAAAATAACCTGCAAAAGCAGTTTTAGCACCGCTACTCTTTGTTAATCTGTAGCTGCCTGCTGCAAGTTGATATTTACCTGAAATATCTGTAGTAACCGTAGGATCATAAACAATTACAGTTCTGACAGATGAGCTTGCATAGCCATCTGCATTAACTGATGAATAAGTAACCGGGTATAGACCAATCTGGTTTGCATTGACTGTACCTGTTGTTTCCATTGTGGAAGTGACATCTTTTGGCCCCTCCATCGCTTTAACACCCGGATCCACATAGGACGTACCTACAGGAACCAAAAATGTCTGATCTCCGCTCATCGCAAAAGTTACATAATAAGTAATTTTGTGGTCGTCGAAAGATGTCTTGTCACTACAAGAACTTAAGACAAGTGTCAGACATACGAATAAACTATATATTATTTTTTTCATATTTTTATTTATTAATGATTAATATATTTTACTTTTTATCCCACCAAACATTTGTCGATGCTGGAACTGCCGGAGGAGTATTAGTATTTAACTGACGTGCACTTAATGGGAAATACATCCGTTTCACCATAGTACCCAGATCATTACGCATTGGTGAAATCAATTCTCCCGGAGTATAAACTATAGCATTTGCATAAATTGCGTCTGCTGTTTGGCTCGACAATTTTGGAACACCTGTTCTGCGAATTTCCGACCAGGCTTCCATGTGATCCATATAACATAAAGCAACCCATTTCTGCATATAGATCAATTTTAATTTAGCCGTATTATCAGCAGCTGTTGACCAGGCTACAGCACCACCTGCACCATACATCACTGAAGGAGAACTAATGTTACGGGCAGCAAAATCAGCATCTATTCCGGCTTCATAAGCAGCCTTTGCACTTGCGTCGTCATTGTTGAAACGAAGATATGCTTCTGCCAACAAGAATTGCAACTCACTTTGAGTAAAGAAATAAACAGGTTTAGTAGGATAATAGTTCAAAAAGCTATAATCTGCATTTTTCTTTGCACTTAAAGCCACTTTCGATCCCGGTAATTCACCTGCGTAAGTATTGGTTTTTGTTGCTTTTACAAAATTATAGGCAATTCGAGGGTCATTTGTCGCCATTAAATAAGTAACAATCGGATAAGAACCTACATGATTCGTAGCATTTAAATTAATTATATTTGCAGCATACCATGGATTGCGTTTATTTGCTTGATCTGCATATACATCAAATTTCACATCACCTTTAAATAAAGGACCTGAAAGTAATGTTTTCACTTTAGCAGTATATCCTGAAACATCCACACCGGCATCAATAAAACGAAGATACATTCTCAAACGAAGTGCATTTGCAAATCCAACCCATTGAGCTGTTTCTTTATTTAATAACAAGTCTGAATTACTTACAGTAGCCGTTCCTAATTTATCCTGAGCAGCTTGCATTTCTGTTAATACACCTTCGTAAATTTTTTGTCCGTCATCCCATTTAGGCATAGAATTAGCACTTCCTTGCAAAGCTTCTGTATAAGGAGCCTTATCCATATTATCTACTAATAATTGGAAACAGTATGCGCGCAAAACAGTTGCCGCAAATTTATCGGCTGCATTGGCATTTACATCTTTTAAAACTACATCAAGATCTTCTAACGCTCCTGCATAAAGTGTACGATATGAACGATCAATAAGTTGAGATTGTTCCGTAAACGAATACTGTGATATAATGTTATATTGATTTGCTTCTGGCATTTGGTCATAATACTGGGCAAAAAAGCCAGCGTAATTATACATTCCATCACCTACAACTACAGCTATTTCATTCTCTGCTGCAGGTAATACAAGTGAGGAACTCACATTTGTTGGGTAATTTGGATCCGTGTTTACATCAAGGCTGCAACCCGACAGACAAACAGCCAAAGAAACGAATGCTATTATTTTTTTCATAAACTATTCAGTTTTTAAAATTTAACCATTAAATTAAATCCAAATCTACGAGTGCTTGGATTGGCAGTATATTCACCGTATTTTCCACTTAAGTCATTACCAAAAGAGGTTACTTCAGGATCTATAAATGTATTGCTTGCTGGTGTCCATACAAACAAGTTATTTCCGTAAGCAGATACTTTAACACCTTGTATCAATGTATTTCTAAACCATGAAGTTGGCAATTCATAACCAATAACCAAAGAACGAAGTTTAATATACGATTTATCGATTAAATCTGCGCTTCCCATATCAGTAGCTCCATTATCCCAATAGGTCAAGATATCACTTATAGCTATCGGTGTTGTATTTGTTGGGTAAGTTTTCGTTCCATCAGTTGCAACTACTTCATTAACTGAACCAGGAACTATGAAAGGATTACGGTCATTGTAAATTGTTTGAATAGAATTACCCACGAAATAATTAAGATTCTTCGTACGCGAGAACATTACACCTCCCTGACGGATATCAAAATCAAGTCCCAAACTGAAACTTTTATATTTCAGTGTAGTTGAAACGCCCATTTCATATTTGTAGTTCATATCACCAACAATCGCAAATGTATCGGCTGCAAGAGGCAAACCGGAAGTTGGATTTACTACGATATTCCCTTTGGGGTCGCGCTTTGCAACCTGTGCTTTAAATGTTCCTAAAGGTTGTCCTACAATTGCATACATGGTTGCACCTCCGGTAAGTCCATAAATGGTGGCAATACCTCCAAGTTCTTTCGGTAAGCTGATAACTTTACTGTTGTTTTTCGTAAAGTTAAATGAAACATCCCAACTAAAGTCTTTTGTTTTAATTGGAGTTAAATTTAGCAATAACTCGATACCTTTGTTTTCAATCTTACCCAAATTAATATTTTGTGCTGTATATCCGCTGGCAGGATCCATATTCAAACTGAAGATTTGTTTGTCTGAATTTCGGTCATATACTGCTGCATCCAACGTAATACGCCCATTTAAGAATGCCAGGTTGGCACCAAATTCATATTCAGTTGTTATTTCAGGGCTTAGGTTTTTATTACCCAACACATTACCCTGGGAAAAAGCATTTACTCCTTTTAAAGGGAAACTAACGAGTCCCCAACCACTTGCATCAGCCGATGCTTGTGCAAAAACAGGATTGATCATATAAACGTTTGCATCATTACCGGTTTGTCCATAAGCAGCACGAATTTTACCAAATGTAAGTATATCATTTTTTGGTAAAAGTTCCGTAAATACAAAACTACCTGTAACTCCCGGGTAGAAGAAACTGTTATTAGCAACCGGTAAAGTTGATGACCAGTCATTACGTGCTGTACCCGTTAAATAAAGCATGCTTTTCCAGGCAACATCTACCTGACCGAATACACCATAAAGACGGCGAAGTGAATTGTATGTTGAAACAACTGGAGTGCTTGCTGAGTTACTTAAGTTAAACCAGGTTGGAATATCCAATGCTGTAATACCGGCACTTAAACTGGAATATTTCCGTTCATTCAGGTTGACACCTGCCAATCCGTTAAAAGAAAAATTATCTACTGTTTTACTAAATGTAAGCAGGAAATCCTGATTAATTTCACGTCGGCTTGATGTGTTAACTGACACAGTTCCTGTTGAACCTGAAAAGGCACTGGAATTGGGTGTGTTTGCATAAAGTGCCTTCATATTTGGAGTTCCATAGTCCTGTTCACTGGTTGTGGCATCCAGACCAATACGATAAGTAGCTTTAAAATATTTCAGAAAATCGTAGTCAAGTTGAAACTTGCCATAAACCTTTTCTGCTTTATATTCATTTTGATAATTTGCAAGGACATAATATGGATTGGTTACTCCATAAGGCGTATAATAATAGCCCGGAGTATTAAAAGGATTGGTTAAATCTTTTAAACCAATAATGCTAATGTCACGAGGTGTTTGATAAATAGAGTTTACCATAGAAAGTCCCTGACCTGTGTTGGCAAAATTATTAGTTTGATTTTCGTAATTAAGGGAAGTTGAAATTGTCAACGCCTGAATTTTGTGACTCCCACGAACCGAAAAAGTATATTTATCATAAGTGTCGGCATTTGTTGGAAGTATACCGTCATCGCTTATTTGCGAGAAAGATACAAAATAATCACTTTTATCACTTGCCCCGTTAAATGAAAGGCTGTTTGAATACCTTAAACCGGTATCAAAGAAATCCGCAACATTATTTTTTAAAGGTACATACGATTTCAATTGTTGAGAGTTATCGTAAACCTGACCAAAAAGTTGCTTGGATCCATCAAATTTTGGACCCCAGCTTCCGTTTTCAATCATAGTTTTGTCACCATTCCATCCCATTCCAAATTCATTCTGCATTTCAGGAAGGCGAAGAAGAGTTGAAAACTGAAGACCTCCGTTATATTCTACTCCAACTCCTTTTTTCTGATATTTACCTGACTTGGTAGTAATCAAAATAACGCCAGCGGCTGCACGGCTACCATATAATGCTGTTGCAGCTGCACCCTTAAGAATAGTCATGTTTGCAACATCATCCGGATTGACCGCATTTGCGCCATTTCCGAAATCGTAAGAATTATTTAAACCATCACTGGAATAAACGGCAGAGTTATTCATTGGAACACCATCTATTACATATAGTGGTTGATTCGAACCTGATAAAGAACTAAACCCACGAATTACAACTGAATTGGAAGTTCCGGGATCTGAAGAAGTACTTGCTATCTGTACACCGGCAATTTTACCTGATAGTCCTGTCATAATATCTGATGTACGACCTTCCGATATAACATCACCATTTACAGACGTTGCAGAATACCCAATTGCCTTTTCAGAACGCTTGATACCCATTGCCGTTACAATAACTTCATCAATTTGTTTAACGTCGGATTCCAATTGAACTACTAAGTTGTTTCTTGCTTCAACTTCAACAGTTTTCATACCTACGTATGAAATAGTCAGAATTTTTGCAGTTTCCGGCAAAGTGATTCTGAAATTACCATCTGCATCGGTAATAGTACCATTTGTTGTACCTTTAACCATTACAGTAGCACCAATAACAGGTTGCCCATCATCCGCGGAAATAACTTTTCCCGAAAAGGATTTTGATTGAGCATTAACCAAACCTACGCCGACCAAAAATAGGCAAGCCAATAAGAACGTTAGTTTTCTCATAAATTTAACATTTTGTTTATTAATCTTCTTTAATTTGCGTTTTTTTCTAGTAAGTTCATTTAATCAGTTTGCAAAAATAAAGTATTAATAATTAAAAAACAAGTGTTTTTGATGATAGATAGAAAAATTATGTAGTTTTTTTGTGTCATATTGTAGGCAGGCTTTCGTATTTTGACTATAAATACGCTGTAAAATGAGCAATTTCAGAATCTTAACAATCTGTTATATGTCTGATTATATGTATAGTATGTTTAATTTTTAGTACAAACAATATATGATTTTGATAAATGTAAATTAATAGGAAAAGAAAAGTCAAATAATAAATTTTTTTTTATATAAACATAAGTTTAACATTTTGGGATGGTAGAAATCGCACTACTTTGGGGCAAAATAGAACAAAATGTAGTAATTAAAGATATTTTTCTTCAATTTGTGCCTATTTTAATCCATCAACTTACAAATAGAAATCAAATTTCATAAAATACATATTCCCAAAATTGTACTTTGTAAACGAAAAAATATTCACAATATCAATATTAGTCCATTTTAAAAACTTTCTATGAAAAATAATTGATAAAATATTTTCATAATAAACAAAAGTTTATTATCTTTGTTGTGTCAAAAAAGGATAACCAATAAAAAAGACAAAATGAATGAGTATGTATCAAAAGAAAGACGAAGACTTGAAAAAGAGTTGCTAATGTATCTACGAAAATATAGATTTTATTCAGCAAGATTTAAAAGAATTAGCGACTTAAACACAATCATTGACGAGATTGTAAACGAATTAAAAAAAGATGTTTAACTTCAAAATCAGCGTTGGACAAAGGGGAGGATTAAAAAAATAATATGACAATGACAACAAAAGAAAAATTTGAGCAACTGAAAGAGTTGGAACTAAAGGCAAAGACCAAAAAGGAACTTGACAGTATTCAGGTAGAGTTTGACCGCTTGGCAACAGCAGACCCCGATGGGTTTGAAGATGCTTTTATCGAAAGTGCAAAACATACACTCAAAGCCGTAAAACAGCTAAAGATAAAAGAGCAGATAAAAGAAATGCAAGAAATTGTATCGATGTCGTTTATCGCAAAAACGTACTTCAACAAAACAAAAAGCTGGATGAGCCAACGTATAAATGAATTGAATGTAAACGGCAAACCTGCTCAGTTCACACCTGAAGAAATAAACACTTTGAACGAAGCGTTTAAAGACATTTCTAAAAAAGTAGGTGGGTTTCGCATTTCATATTAAATTCTACATACTTTTTTTATTGTATGTAAAGACACAAAAATAGCCTACAAATGTATGTAAATACATATGTAGGCTATTTAATTGTTTTATTTTCAGTTGATTGAAAACTTAAAAGTGACCGCAGCAGGATTCAAACCTGCAACCCCCACATCCGTAGTGTGGTACTCTATTCAGTTGAGCTATGCAGCCATTCTTTTCATTAGCGAGTGCAAAGATAGGGCTATTTTTTAGATATTCAAAGCCTTTTTTAAAAAAGTTGTTTGGCAAATTGGTTGATTGGTTGATTAGCGTCTAACCGTTTCTTTAACGGTTTGACGCGTTGGAATTTGTGTTTTGATGAATGTTTTTTATAAATCCGACAAACCGCCAAAAAAGCGGTTGTGCGAACTTTTTATGCCAGCACAAAATCCAATTGCTTCTTATCCAGATTCGCTTTTGCTACTTTTACCGTAATTTCATCACCCAATTGATAGCGTTTATGGAATCTACGACCAACCAAACAATAGTTTTTATCGTCAAAAGTATAATAATCGTCATCTAAATCACGAATAGGAATCATACCTTCACATTTATTTTCGACCAACTCCACATAAATGCCCCATTCGGTAACACCTGAAATAACTCCATCGAACACTTGTCCGATACGGTCTGACATAAATTCCACTTGTTTATATTTAATGGAAGCACGTTCGGCATTAGCTGCCAATTGTTCCATATCGGAACTATGCTGGCAGTATTCTTCGTATTCTGAAGCATTGACACTGCGGCCACCGGCTGCATAGTTGTAGAGCAAACGATGCACCATCATATCGGGATAACGGCGGATGGGTGAAGTGAAATGTGTATAAAAATCGAAAGCCAGTCCGTAGTGCCCCAAATTGGCTGTAGAATAAATGGCTTTAGCCATGGATCTGATAGCCAAAGTCTCAATCAGATTTTGTTCTTTCTTGCCCTGAACTTCATCTAATAAATGATTGATAGAACTTGAAACAGCGGTTTGTTTGCCCGAAGTTTTCAAATTATATCCAAAACGTTTAATAAACATGGCAAAGTTGTTCAATTTATCTGGATTTGGTACATCATGAATACGATAGACAAATGTTTTGACAGGCTGACCTTTGCCCGGTTTTCCAATATGGGTTGCCACTGTTTTATTTGCCAGCAACATAAATTCTTCAATCATTTTATTGGCATCTTTTTGCTCTTTGAAAAATACGGATGTTGGTTTTCCTGTTGAATCAATTTCAAAACGCACCTCAACTCTATCGAAAGCTATCGCACCGTTTTCGAAACGCTTTGTACGTAAATTCTTTGCCAATCTATCAAGAGTCAGAATTTCTTCTTTATAATCGCCGTCACCGGTTTCTATAATTGTTTGTGCTTCTTCGTAAGTAAATCTGCGATTGCTGCATGTAACTGTTTTTGCAATTTCATAATGTTGTACTTCTGCTTTATCGTTCATTTGAAATATTACAGAATACGTCAGTTTATCTTCGTTTGGACGAAGTGAGCAAATGCCATTGGATAAATGTTCCGGCAACATCGGAATGGTGCGATCGACCAAATAAACCGAAGTGGCGCGTTGCTGACCTTCCTGTTCAATTATACTGTCGGGACGAACGTAATGCGTTACATCGGCAATATGAACTCCTACTTCCCACAGTCCGTTATTCAGTTTTCGCAACGACAACGCATCATCAAAATCTTTGGCATCGCGGGGATCGACAGTAAAAGTGGTAATTTTTCTCATATCAATCCGTTTAGCAACTTCTTCGGGTGTAATTCCGGCGTCAATTTTATCGGCGGCAGCTTCCACATCGGCAGGATATTTATAAGGCAAACCGAATTCAGCCAGAATAGCATGCATTTCAGTTGTATTATCGCCTTTATCTCCCAAAACATCAATTACTTCGCCCACCGGATTTTTAGCATTCGGTTCCCAGGCAAGCAATTTCACCACCGCTTTCTGACCTGATTTTCCACCTTTCAGTTTGTTTTTGGGAATAAAAATATCATTAATCATAATGCGGTTATCCAATGTCAGAAACGCGTAATTCTCTGAAACATCAAGAATTCCCACAAAAGTATCCTTTGCACGTTTGATAATTTCCACCACTTCACCTTCGGGTTGTTGCCCTTTCCGGTGTGCATACAGAAAAACTTTTACTTTATCATTGAGCAAAGCATGGTTTGTTTTACGTTCCGGAATAAAAACAGGTTCACCGCCATCATCCGGTATCAGAAAAGTTTTTACACCTTGCCGATCGATCATTCCCTCAATATAACCGCCACGGGAATTCACTTTGAATTTTCCACGGGAAATTTCGACAAGAAAATCTTCATCCAGCAATTCATATAATAACTGATTGATAAAAACCCGTTGTGATTCGGACTTTATATTTAGCAAGGTCGAAATTTGTTTGTAATTGAACGTTTTCTCTGTATTTTCGTTAAATACATTGATAATGTTCCTCATCAATTCTTTTTTATTGACACGTGTGCTTTGGGCAGGTTTCCTCTTTTTTGACATGATTTTAGAGTTAGAAAGTTGAAAGTTACAAGTTTACTAATGCTATTAAGGTTGATTATAAGTTGATGTTTTATAGCATGTGCTTGTTTTTTAACTTATTAACCAAATTACAAAGATATAACAATGCTTTGATATGATTAGTTTTGAATTAAGAATTTCCATTTTTTAGATTTGATAATTTATTCGTAATTTTGCCAATTCCATCGCCAATCCAAATGAAAAAGAAAATTGCCTTTATAATCAACCCCTTTTCCGGGACAGGAAGAAAAGAAGATCTTCCCGGTTTAATTCAGCAAGGTTTGGATAAAAAGGTATTTGAACCCGAAATAGTTTTCACAAAGAATCGTGGGCATGGTACTGAATTAGCAAAAGAGTTTGTTGAGAAAGATTTTCATTTTGTTGTTGCAGTTGGAGGCGATGGGACGGTGAATGAAATTGCGCGATCGCTGATACACACAAATACTTCGTTGGGGATTATCCCGATTGGTTCAGGCAACGGACTAGCCAGACATTTAGGGATTCCAATGAATGTAAAAAAGGCGATTCAACAATTAAATTACTCAGAATCTATTTTTATGGATTATGGTTTGGTGAATGAACGTCCTTTTTTTTGTACTTGCGGAACCGGATTCGATGCGTATGTGAGCACAGAATTTGCCAAAGGACACAAGCGAGGTGTTATGAGTTATCTCGAAAAAATTATAACCGGATATTTCAGCTACAAATCACAAAACTATCATTTACAAGGCGATGGCATTGATTTAACGGTAAAAGCATTTGTGTTGACTTTTGCAAACGCCTCACAATGGGGAAATAACGCCTACATTGCACCGCAAGCAAGTGTTCAGGATGGTCAACTGGATATTTCCATTATGAGTAACTTCCCCATTATTGCTATCCCTACATTGGCATTGCAACTTTTTGCCAAAACAATAGACAAAGATTTGTTTATGACTACGCTGCGTGCCGATTCAATATCTTTACACCGCGAAGAACCCGGTCCTTTCCATTACGATGGCGAACCTTACGAAGAAGGAAAAGAAATACTTGTCAAAATGGTTGCCGACGGGTTAAAGGTAATGGTAAAGAAACGATATTGAAAAATATTTGAAAATGCACGCTGTAAATTAATAAGAATTCAGTTTCGATTCTTTAGTTTCTACCGGGTTTTTCGGCAATATAATTCCACCTAACGATACATTTTCAAATGTTACATTCTCCACATTCCTCATGATATAGGGAGTTTTACAGCTTCGCAACTGAATATTTTTCAACCTAATGTCCTTTAATGGATAGTTTTCTATACCCACAGCATAAAAGCCACATTCTCCCGAATGGTCGCCTTTTACATTCTCAATAAAAATAAATAAGATTTGAAAAATTGTGGAATAAAAGCCACCAATAATGTCAAAATTAGTTCTTTTTATATCCATGGGATTTCCAACCATCATCTTTATATTCATATTGTGACTTCCATCTATTAGAATTATCCTCATATTGAGGTTTCTTTCGAACAACCGTCGGCTTCCAGCTATTAGCTTTATTATCAAAAGAAGACTTTCCGGGAACAATTTTATCAAAGTAGGGAGTTCTTATGGAGTAAATGACACTAAATATATGTGCGCCCCAGGCATCATTTCCGTGTTTTGAACTTTCAATACCAGCTCCGACCATGTGTTGATCATGAATATCACTATTTGTAAAATTATAAAGGTATTGATATTGAAATGCAAATTTATTTGTAATCTGATACTTGAAACCTGCTCCAAGTGGAACAATAAAATCAATGCCGGTAAAGTTACCTCTTGGGACATTCCGAAGTCCATAGTCTTTCCCATTATTTCTACTATAACCTGCCATACCAAATCCAAATGACAAGAAAGGAGACAACTTGGCATTTTGTGCTAAAATATATCCATTGTTGAATTTGTAATGGGCAAATAGAGATGTTTCAAATTTCATTGCTATAAAATTCGAATCTTTATTAAGCCAATATCCATAATCCCCATAAAATCCTTGAATTCCTACATCAAATGAAGATGAAAGATACGTGTTAAAAAAGAATCCACCCGACCAATATCCTATGGGGAATATAGAAACACCTAATATCCTCATTTCAGAATAACCAAAATCGTAAATGCCATTTCCGCCATAATCGCCAATGTATAAGGTTTTTACACCACTTAACCCAAATGCAATTCTACTGTCAGCTGTCTGAGCTTGACCAAATAGAACGAATGTCAGCAATATGAAAACAAATAAGCTTCTCTTTATCATAGATTTTAATGAATTTATTTTAAACAAATTTCATTCATAAAAACCATCTCTCCATCTATTCTATGAGGACTGCCAGAAGGACAATCATTACCACTTTTAAGTTTTAATTTTAGAAACCGAATCTTTGTAAGAGTAAAAAATAATTCGGGAGGAATCATTTCCCATGAGGGAGAAATCGAAGGAAGTATTTGATTTTCAGCCAGCAATTTATTATCAGTTCCATCAGTCGAATCATGCACTTTCATTTTTGGAGGTAAAATCACGCACAAAACCAAAGTCTGCAATAAAACAACCGTTCGACTGTTGAACGCAAATAAACCGCTTTGTGAAATTAATTGTCGGGGACAGGGAATTACATTATATTCGTTAGCTGAAAATGAAGACATTGAAATGAATCCAAATAAAAAAATATTTACTAAACAATTTTTCAAAAATGTTGTCAACGTTATCATTTAATTTGAAATTGATTCTTTTATTTAACGTGCAAATGTACAACAATTTCAGATATAATCAGAAAATTATATTCAAAATTGATAAAAAGTTCAAATTGACTATCTTTTCAAACAATTTATTCCGGTTAGAACTCCATTTGTATCTAATTGAAAAACAAGAATATAAAAAAATAATGTATTCTAAATCAAAAAAATAAACAAACTAATACAAATGAAAAAAAATAAATCCTTACTTTAGTGGTCTTAAACTAACATAAAACAATATGCTGATAATTGGAATTGCGGGTGGAACAGGTTCCGGAAAAACAACTGTTGTCCGCAAAATTTTAGAACGATTGCCCGAAGGAGAAGTAGTCATTTTGCCACAGGATTCCTATTACCGCGACAGCGGACATTTGCCACTTGAGGAACGTTTGGAAATTAATTTTGACCATCCCGATTCGATTGAATTTGAACTGTTGGTGAAGCATTTAAAAGAATTGAAAAAAGGCAAAACCATCGATCAACCGATTTATTCGTACCTCACTTGCACGCGTGCAGCTGAAACCATTCCCATTCATCCTTGTCACGTTATTATCATCGAAGGAATTTTGGTGCTCTCAAATGCTGAATTACGCAAAATGATTGATTTGAAAGTATTTGTAGATGCCGATGCCGACGACCGCTTAATCCGCGTGATTAACCGCGATATTGAGGAGCGCGGACGATCGGTTAATAAAGTCATGGAACGCTATGAATGCACCGTAAAACCTATGCATTTGCAGTTTATTGAACCGTCGAAACGTTTTGCAGATCTGATTATTCCGCAAGGTGGAAATAATCACATTGCTATAGATATTCTGACGAAATATATTGAAAACAAACTCATAAATGAACAGTTCTCAGAGAATATTTAATACTGAAAACTGATATTTGATAACTGTTAAAAGAAAAACTATGCTGAAAGAAGAATTACCAAAAATCATGTTTCTGGACATAGAAACCGTTCCACAAACTGCCAATTTTTCGGAATTACGCGAAGAATTGACTCATTTGTGGGAAGATAAGTTTGCACTGATTCACAAACGAATGCCCGAAAAATATACTGATGAAACAACTGCTGCCGAAGCTTTTAACAACAGTGCCGGCATTTATTCCGAATTTGGAAAAATTGTTTGCATATCGGTTGGATTTATTCATTTGCAGGGCGAAGAAATGCATTTCCGTACGAAATCCTTCAGCGGTCACGATGAAAAACAAATTCTGACTGATTTCTCAAATCTGATTGCCAAATTCTGCACAACCAAAGAACACACCCTTTGCGGACATAATATCAAAGAATTCGATATTCCGTATATTTGTCGACGAATGCTGATAAACGGACTTAACTTGCCGAAAATTTTCAATATCGCCGGCAAAAAACCTTGGGAAATGAACTTCCTCGACACATTGGAATTGTGGAAATTCGGTGATTATAAAAACTACACTTCATTGAAATTATTGACAGCTGTTTTCGGGATTCCAACGCCGAAAGACGACATTGATGGAAGTCAGGTGGCGCAGGTTTATTACAAAGAAAAGAATATTGACCGTATTGCACTTTATTGCCAGAAAGACGCGGTTGCAACAGCTCAGGTATTTTTACGAATGAACGGAATGGAGTTGATAAAAGCAGAGAATATTCAATTTATCTGATTGATTATGAAGAAAAAATACCCGATACTCCTCATTTTTTTTTCTGTTTTTTTATTCGCCTCGTGTGGATCAAAAAAAAAGGAGATTCTTTTGGTACTTTCTTCACGTGATTTAAAAGATATTGTAAAATCCGACACCTTGAAAGTGGCAACCATGTATGGTTCCACTTCCTATTTTTTGTTGCGGGACGAATTGCTCGGTTTTGATTATGAAATGGCAGAAAACTTCGCCAATTATTTGCACGTCAATCTCGAAATCAGCATTGCCCGTAATGAAAAAGAAATGACTGAATGGCTCGCTGCGGATAAAGTGGATATTGTGGCATATAATGTGGTTGAAACCAAAGAATTAAAACAAAAATTTAGATTTGTTTTACCACAGTCCGAATCGTATCAGGTTTTGGTACAGAACAAGGGTGCCAATGCGCTTTCGGATGTAACTGAGTTGGCCGGCAAAAGTGTTTATGTGAATGCAAACAGCATTTTCTACGATCGATTGAAAGCTTTGAATGAAGAAATCGGCGGAACGATAAAAATTGTCACGGCTGCCGATTCGCTCTCAACCGATGATTTGATTGACATGGTGGCGGAGAATAAAATCAGTTATACGCTTGCCTATCACAATGTTGCCATGCTTCACAAAACATTTAGCAAAACGTTGGATTGCCACATGTCAGTTGGTTTTGATCAAAATAATGGTTGGTTAATCCGAAATCGAAGTCGCGATTTACGAAAAGCCATTGAAAAATGGGAAAAACTGCCCGAAACTGCTCTCACAGAAAACCACCTTTTTCATAAATACTGGGAAAAAAGTCTGTATTTTGCGTTCAAAAAAGTCAAAATTCCGAAAGGTGCCATTTCGCCTTACGATCATCTGTTTAAAAAGTATGCACCGTTAATTAATTGGGACTGGCGATTATTGGCAGCGCTGGTGTTTCACGAATCCAGATATGATGCTTCCGAAGAATCATGGGCTGGAGCAGCCGGGTTGATGCAATTAATGCCTCGTACATCTGCTAATTTCGGACTCAATAAAGACACCAAGTTTAATTCCGAAATGAATGTTGAAGCGGGAGTTCAATATATCAAGAGTTTGAATCTTGCTTTTCGGAAGGTTGAAAATAATGAAGAGCGAATAAAATTTATATTGGCGGCCTATAATTCAGGACCGGCACACATCCTGGATGCCATGGCTTTAGCCAAAAAATATGGTAAAAATCCGCATGTGTGGTTCAATCAGGTGGAATATTTTCTGCTTAAAAAAAGTGAACCTGAATTTTATAACGATCCGGTGGTAAATTATGGCTATTTCAGAGGAAAAGAAACGGTGAAATATGTTCAAAGTACCCTCGATACGTATGAAAAATATTTAAAGAGAAAATAATATAAGTTCAAAAGTTTAAAAGATTTTTTACTTCTACAAACTACCGACTAAAAGTACAAACTAAAAACCTATGCCAAACAGCGAAATTATTCTTATCAACATTTCCGGGGATGATAAACCCGGCGTAACAACTGCCGTAACAGGAATTTTAGGTAAATACAATGCCACCATTCTGGATATTGGACAGGCCGACATACATCATACGCTTTCGTTGGGGATTCTTTTTAAGGTTTCAAGTCAGTCCGATTCAGGAAATATTCTGAAAGAAGTGTTATTTAAATGCTCCGAATTGAATGTAAATGTGAGGTTTACACCAGTTAATATTAATGAATATGACAACTGGGTGGGTCGCCAAGGGAAAAGCCGATATATTGTTACCATTCTGGGCAAAGTTATTACTGCCAAACAATTATCGATGGTAACCAAAACTGTTTCCGAACAAAACCTGAATATCGATTCTATAATTCGTTTAACCGGACGTCCTTCATTGGAAATAAATGATGAAAACGCCATTCGATCCTGCATTGAATTATCGGTTCGTGGAACGTTGCTTGATAAAAATGCGCTGTCGGCTCAGTTTATGGAATATACATCCGAATTGGGAATTGATATTTCATTTCAAAAGGACGATATGTACCGTCGTAGCCGTCGCCTGATTTGTTTTGATATGGATTCAACGCTGATTAAAACAGAAGTAATTGATGAATTGGCAGACAGAGCGGGAGTTGGTGAACAGGTCAGAGAAATCACCGAATCGGCAATGAGAGGCGAAATTGATTTCAGCGAAAGTTTCAGACGGAGGGTTGCTTTATTAAAAGGTCTCGATGAAAAAGTGTTAGTCGAAATTGCTCAAAATTTACCAATCATGGAAGGTGCCGAGCGGTTGATTTCCATCTTAAAAAAGATTGGGTTCAAGGTTGCCATACTTTCGGGAGGGTTTACATATTTTGGAAATGCTCTCAAAAAGTTGTTTGATGTGGATTATGTATATGCCAATGAACTCGAAATAGTGGATGGGAAACTGACTGGAAATTATATCGGCGATATTGTGGATGGAAAACGAAAAGCCGAGTTGCTCCGACTGATTGCTCAGGTTGAAAAAATTGATTTAGAGCAGGTAATCGCGGTGGGTGATGGAGCTAACGATTTACCTATGTTGAATATAGCCGGACTTGGAATTGCTTTCCATGCCAAACCAAAAGTAAAAGCCAACGCGCAACAATCTATTTCCACTATTGGGCTTGATGGTGTGCTGTATTTTCTGGGATTCAGGGACATTCATATTGATTAATAAGAAAGAATTAAGACACAAGAAGTAGAAAATTGGTAATTATGAGAGCAATAGTAATTGGAGCGACAGGAATGGTTGGAACTCAACTGATAAAATTATTGATTGAAAATGACGAGTTTTCAGAAATAGTTTCGCTGGTTCGTCGGGAAAGTGGAGTGAAACATGTAAAACTGAAGGAACATATCATTGACTTTGATCAGTCGGAGAATTGGAGTAATCTGGTAAAAGGTGATGTGCTTTTTTCAACATTGGGAACAACCATTGCGCAAGCCAAAACGAAAGACGCTCAGTTTAAAGTCGATTTTACCTATCAATTTACCGTTGCCGAAATTGCGGCAAAAAATGGGGTGTCGAAATATGTATTGATATCGTCAGCCGGAGCTGATTTCAAATCGAAAATCTTTTACTCAAAAATTAAAGGAAAGCTGGAAGATGCCGTTCAATCTTTGCCTTTCGAAGTAATCAGCATTTTGCGTCCGGGACAATTAGATGGAAACCGTTCTGAAAAGCGCATTGGTGAGAAAATAGCGCTTTCTGTCATGTATGGGTTGAATAATCTGGGTTTATTCATGCGTTACCAACCAATTCAAGCGGTTCAGGTGGCAAGGGCTATGATAAATACTACAAACAAAACCCAATCGGCTTCATACAGTTTGGACGAGGTTCACCAATTGGCAAAATAACTTCCCGAGAATAATATTTATCCCTCTCAAATTTAATTATTTGAGAGATTTTTTTTATTTTAAATGCCAACAATAATAATTTAAAAAAACAAAATCAGCATGAAAACGTTTGTAGGTGAAATGAATCTCTCGAACAAATAAGTATCTTTGTCTCCGTTTAATATTTTTATCTCCTTTTTCATGAAGAAAATCAATCTGATATATACCCTTTTTCTCTTTTTTAGTACCTATTCTCTTTCTCAAAATTATACCATCAGCGGTCATATTACCGATTTAAAAAATGGAGAAACGCTTATCAATTCGTCCGTTTTCGAAAACAAATCACAGAAAGGGAGTGTAAGCAATTCGTATGGTTTCTATTCGCTTACCATTCCCAAAGGAAATGTGAATCTGATTTATTCGTATGTTGGTTTCGCTCAGCAAAATCGGATTTTTAAACTCACAAAAGATACGGTTATCAATATCCGTCTGTCCGAAAGCAGTGAACTGTCAGAAATAACCGTTTATGCTAACCGGAAAGATTTGGGCGTTCAGGGTTCGCAAATGAGCGCGATTGATGTGCCTATCAGCCAAATAAAATCGGTTCCAACACTTTTTGGAGAAACTGATGTGCTCAAAGCGTTGCAATTATTACCCGGCGTGAAAGCCGGTACGGAAGGTTCCGCCGGATTTTATGTCAGAGGTGGCGGACCGGATGAAAATCTGATTTTGCTGGATGGAGTTCCCGTCTATAATGTAAATCACATGTTTGGATTCTTCTCCGTTTTCAATGCCGATGCCGTTAAAAATGTTACCTTGTACAAAGGCAGTTTTCCGGCTCGGTTTGGCGGTCGACTTTCATCGGTGGTGGATATTAATATGAATGACGGAAACGATCATACTTATCATGGAAATGTGACAGTGGGTTTGATTTCTTCGAAAATTAATATTGAAGGACCAATTATTAATGATAAAACAACATTCAACTTTTCGGCACGTCGCACCTATGCCGATATCCTTGCTCAACCTCTTATTCATGCCGCGTTAAGCAATCAACCCGGCATGGAAAAAACCACTGCCGGTTATTATTTTTATGACGTCAATGCCAAACTGAGCCATAAATTTTCCGATACCGACCGGCTTTATTTGAGTGTATATACCGGTGACGACGTGATATATGCTAATATTAAACAAAGTTCAACTTCATCCGACCTTGGTTCACAAAGCATTTGGTTGAAAATGAATTGGGACTGGGGGAATATTCTTACTGCGCTGCGCTGGAATCATATCATTTCCAATAAGTTGTTTATGAATACAACAGCATATTATACACGATATGAATTTCTTATGGGAATTGGTTTAAATACCGAAAACGTAGTTATTACACCTCCCTCTACAACCAGTGCATCCATCGATATGGGATTTCATTCCGGAATTGAAGATTATTGTGCCAAAGTGGATTTCGATTATGCGCCAAATCCGAACCACGATATTAAATTCGGTGCCAATTATATCAACCATACTTTTCGACCCGGTGTAACAGTTGCTCAGATTACCAGTACACAACAAAGTATGGATACTACCATCGGCGATCAAAATATTAATTCTCATGAAGTGGTGGCTTATGTCGAAGATAATATAAGTCTGAGTACCGCGCTGAAAGCCAATGTGGGATTGCATTATTCCACTTTCATTGTTCAAAATCAACCCTATCAATCGCTGGAACCACGCCTGAGCATGCGTTATCTTTTAAATGATAAGTTGTCGCTAAAAGCAGGTTACGCTTCAATGAGTCAATACATTCACCTGCTGTCGAACAGTAATATTGAATTGCCCACTGATTTGTGGGTTCCGGTTACCAAACGGATTAAACCCATGACTTCGCAACAGGTTTCGGTAGGCGTTTTTTATAATTTATTGAATATGCTCGATTTGTCTGTCGAAGCGTATTATAAAACTATGGACAACCTGATTGAATATAAAGATGGCGCTTCGTTTTTCGGGTCGAGTACCAGCTGGGAAGATAAAGTGAATGTCGGTCGCGGATGGGCTTACGGAATTGAATTTCTGGCACAGAAAACAATAGGAAAAACAACCGGTTGGATTGGATATACATGGTCTAAAACCGAACGACTTTTTGATAGACCGGGACAATTATTAAACAACGGACTTATATTTCCGGCAAAATATGACCGAACGCACGATTTGAGCATCGTTGTTTCGCATAAATTCAGCGAACGTTTTGATGCGGCTGCAACATGGGTTTACAGTACAGGAAATGCGGGAACATTAGCCTTACAGAATTATGCCGGCACATCAATTCCGAATACTAATAATGCCAGTAATGGGCTCTATTCCATTCAGAACCTGACCAGTGTTCCTTTTATCAGTGCACGAAATAATTTCCGCTACGATCCAACTCATCGCCTCGATGTGGGGGTCAATTTCCATAAAAAGTTGAAACACGGCAAACGAACCTGGAATATTAGTGTGTATAATGCCTATAACCAACTAAATCCGTTTCTAACAACGGTTAAAACGAACACTACTTTCGATTCAACAACCGGAATGTATACTCAAATAAAACAATTGGTACAAATATCCATTTTTCCGATCATTCCTTCAGTGAGTTATACGTATAAATTTTAGAATTATAGGAAGTAATGAAATAAAGGAAATATGAGAAATAGAGGAAAATAAATGAAATCAAACAAATGAACTTACTAACTAAATATTGTTTCGTTTTACTTTCAGTGATCTTTTTCACTTCGTGCGAAAAAGTCATTGAATTTAATGGTTCAGTTACCGATCCGATGGTGGTGGTAAATAGTTTTGTTACGCCCGACTCAGTCATCTCGGCACAGGTTTCGCTAAGCAGGTTTTTCCTGAGCAATGAGGTTACTTTCGATATGATTGACAACGCCACTGTTTCGTTACTTGTAAACGGCTCACCGAAAGAAAACTTAACACATACTTCCAATGGAGTTTATGTGGGGACTTACAAGCCAGCAATTGGCGATTCCATCCGGTTACAGGTACAAGCTCCGGGGAAAAACGAGGTAAGTTGCGGTACGTCTATTGAACCGCAAACCGCTGTTTTGTCCGTAGATACTTCGAGTGTCTTTAACGGAGCCAAGACACCGATAATTACTGTAAATAAGACCACCGGTTTTATTGACACGATCGGAAACTCGCTTGGACGAACACTGAAATTTGTATTGAGATTTTCAGACAATTCTGCTGTACAGAATTATTATCGGTTGGTAGTTATAACCAAAACCTATACATCCAAAGGATTTATGCAGGATTACAACTTTTCGTTCGACGACATTGTATCCGGTAATGCCAACAAAGATGCCGTGGGACCGCCGACTTCGCTCACTTCGAATAAGTACAATGTTTTCTCCGACGATTTATTCAACGGGAAACAATATCCGCTCACGTTCAGCATACAGGATGTCAAAAACGTTTATTATCCCGGAAAAGCTAAAGCTGAAACCATTAGAGAAGTGAATATTAATCTCCAGAGCATCAGTAAAAGCTATTATCTGTATCTTCAGACGCGAACTTCCATTAAAACAAACACCTTTTTTGCCGAACCGGTGCAGGTTTTCAGCAATGTTGATGGCGGAATTGGCATTCTGGGAAGTTATACTAGTAATGTAGTGAAAATTGTGTTGTAATGTTGTTGTTTTAGAATCCTTAAAACAAAACTTACAATTTATAACCAACTATCAATAAATAGTGTCATATTCCCTTCTTTTTGAGGTTTTACATTCAAATTATTTATCTAAATAGGTTAAAATAGAACAATCCTATCTGACTTGAAACTGACTTATAACGCCTGTTAAATAAGCGATTAATGAAATATTATAGCTTAATAGTCAATTTGTTTTAAAATTAAGTTCCAATTTGAAATTAATCCTGTATTTTTACAGCGATTTCAACTGAATTTGGTAAAAAATACAGTTGAAAGAGTGAAAATTTAGATATATTTTTAAAACATTACAAATATGAAAATTGGAATTCCAAAAGAAATTAAAAACAACGAAAGTCGCGTGGCTTTGACTCCGGGTGGAGCAAAAACACTGGTTCAAAATGGCCATGAAGTTTTTGTAGAAACGCATGCCGGCGAAAACAGCGGCTTCACCGATGAACAATACAAAAAAGCCGGAACACAAATTTTAGGGACTGCCGAGGAAGTTTTTGCGATTGCCGAAATGATTATGAAAGTAAAAGAGCCGATTCAATGCGAATACAAACTTATTCGTCCGAATCAATTGATTTTTACGTATTTTCATTTTGCGTCCGATGAAAAATTGACTCATGCTATGATTGCAAGCGGTGCCGTTTGTTTGGCTTACGAAACAGTAGAACGAGCCGACAAAACCTTACCATTGCTTATCCCCATGTCGGAAGTAGCAGGGAGGATGTCCATTCAGGAAGGAGCCCGATGCCTCGAAAAACCGAAAGGTGGGAAAGGCATTTTATTGGGTGGTGTCCCGGGTGTGAAACCTGCCAATGTATTGATTTTGGGTGGTGGAGTGGTTGGAACTCAAGCCGCATTAATGGCTGCCGGATTGGGAGCGCATGTAACTATAGCAGATATTTCGTTACCCCGTTTGCGTTATTTAAGCGAAATTATGCCTGCCAATGTGGATACGTTAATGTCCACAACATCGAACATTGAAGAAATGTTGCCACTCACCGATTTGGTTATAGGAGCAGTGTTGATTCCTGGAGCTAGAGCACCACATTTAATTACCCGCGAAATGATTAAACTAATGCAGCCCGGTTCGGTATTGGTTGACGTAGCCATCGATCAAGGCGGTTGCTTTGAAACTTCACATCCGACCACACATGCCGAACCGGTTTACAAAGTGGATGGGATTTTACATTATTGTGTTGCCAATATTCCCGGTGCTGTTCCTTTTACTTCCACCCTTGCTCTTACCAATGCAACTTTGCCTTATGCGGTTATTCTGGCCAATATGGGATGGGAAAAAGCATGTGAAAAACACGAAGACTTGCAAAAGGGATTAAATATCGTAAACGGTAAGGTGGTTTGCAAAGCGGTGGCTGATACATTCGGATTATAAGATTCTGTAAATTTATATTTTATGAAAATCCTTTTGATTTTAATCAAGAGGATTTTTTTTGATTACAACTATTTTACTCCTATACAAAACCAAAATCTTGTTCAATTCTATGTTATAAAACAGATAATGAAAAATAAATGAAAAATAATTTGGGAAACATAAAACTTAATACTAATTTTGGTTGACCCAAAGGCAAAGTTTATAAAATCGTAATCATTGAAAACAAGATTGAAAACTGAATCGAAGTGAATTGATATTCTAAATTTCAGAGTATCTTTGTACAAAGTTATAAAATGAATATCAGTACAGACAAAAAAACTATCAGATTTTCAATGATATGGACATTATAATTATATTCTAAATAATATGGCGGAAACATTTGCAGGATTAAAAGAACCATGTTTGGACAGTCCAACTGACCGAGTTATTTCAAAAGTAAAGGACCTGATAAATTCCGGGGTTTTGAAACCTGGTGATAAACTTCCTGCTGAGCGTAAAATGGCCACGGAGTTTGGGTTTGGTAGAACACAAGTGCGAGAAGCATTGCACAAACTGGAATTTTACGGCATTATTAAAACATTACCCCAAAGCGGTTCAATTATTAACGGACTTGATATTACGACACTTGATGGTCTGATTTCTGACGTGCTGAATCTTCAAAATTACGATTTCTTTTCGTTGGTTGAAACTCGCGTAGTACTGGAAATGAATGCAATACGACTTTGTGCTGAACGTTGGACAGAAATTGATATGAAAAACCTTGAAAAATCGCTTGCAAATTATTTGCGTGACTTTGACACACCGAATCGCATCAGCAGTGACTTTGCATTTCATCGCACAATAGCGGAAACCAGTCATAATCCCGTTTTTAAAGCCATGTTGATGATTGTTATTCCGGACATAATGATTATTTATCAACGAGATCGAATTTGTGGGCCAAATACAGAGGTAATAAAAGAACATGAACTTATGTTACAGGCAATTAAAAACCGCGATGGGGCTGAAGCAGCAAGATTAATGCAACTGCATTTAAAAGGAGTACTGGATTTTGCTAAGGAAAAATTGGAGCAAGAAATCAATAAAACAGTTCTAACTGCTTAATTTTCATTTGATACATAGTATATTTTACAAATTTTGGGAAGCTACAGCTTCCCTTTTTTTCTGAATCAAAATTTGTTGTTCATAAGTGAGGCTCCTATTAAGAATTGCTTCAAGTAATAACAGTTAATCAATCAATTAAAAGTCAGTATGTAATATTTCTTACTTGACTAACTCCCGATTAAAATTTATTCAGTACTTTTGACATCCGGAAAAGCAATAGATGAAAAAAGGTTTATAAAAAATTATATGTCAATATCCCCTAAATTACAGCCCATTTTATACGGCTTTGGTGTATTTGCTGTTTTCACTATTTTATCAGTAGCTTTGAAAATAATAACCCATCGAGTATCTCCCGATGCCCGATATTTAGGCATTTTATCTAATAAAGACCTTTTATTAGGCCTGGTTGTTGCCTTGGTTTTGACTTTTACTCACGAACGGAAGAAGAAATTAAAATAAGCAAATTGGCATGTTTCAATTTTACGATTTTGGATGAATTTTGATTAAAATGAATGAAATAATTGATTATATATTACGCTTTTTGCTGGGTGAGACGGTTTCGCCCAAAATTATTGCCAAAGTTGGCTATACAGCGAATCCAAAAGAGTTTCGTCGATATAAACTGGTTATATTACCTTCTGCTTTTTTTTCTGATGAAATTTATGGAACTCCAGAATCGTTACCACACTTACCTTTGCAAATTTGGGAAGAAGCACCTATTCTTTTCGGTGATTCAACCGTTGAGGAAGTGGGTAAAACCCGCATTTTGCATGCCGATTTGATAGCAAGTACTTATTTCCTGATATGCCGATACGAAGAGATGATGCAATTCACAGTTCGAGATGTTCATGGACGGTTTCCAGGAAAAGAATCATTGCCATATCGTGCCGGATTTATCGATTCTCCATTAGTGGACGAATACGGCAAATTATTACGCATTCAGCTTCGGGAGGTTGGTCTTGAAATCCCTAAACTATCCAAACAAATCCATAAAATGTATCTTACTCATGATGTAGATCAGCTGTCTCATTATCGTAATTTCAGAGGATTTATGGGCGGACTTCTACGAGGCATTCGGCGTCCGAAAGAAGGAAATAAAGCAATCAAAAGTTATTTTGGGGGATTAATAAACGATCCTTGGTACACTTCACCTTGGTTGTTCAAACTTGATAATTCCGTCCGTCAAAAAGTGGGATCCGATCGTTGTGAACCGATTGTTTTCATTAAAGTAGGAGGTGGATTACACAAAGAAGACAAACCATTTATCACGCATCATATTCAGGATTTTCAGACACTCATTATGCTTTGCAAAAAGAAAAATATCACTTTTGGTTTGCATTCGAGTTATGAAGCAGGAATAAATCCAGACCGGATTGCAGATGAAAAGAAACACTTAGAACGAATTTCGAAAAAGAAAACCACATATAATAGACATCATTACTTAGATTCGCGTGAACCTGAAGATATGCAGGCATTAATAAATGTGGGAATTACAGATGATTTTACAATGGGTTATGCCGATGTGGCCGGTTTCCGACTTGGGACTTGTCGACCGGTAAAATGGATTAATCCTAAAACACGACAACTTACATCACTTACTTTGCATCCGCTTACGATTATGGACGGCAGTTTGAGCGACAAACGGTATATGAATCTGAATGCTCATGAAGCTTATGAATATTGTATCCGGTTGATAAATATGGTGGAAAGCTGGAACGGTGAGTTGGTTTTGCTTTGGCACAACACCTCAGTGGAAGATACCCCTCGTTTATATCATCGAAAACTGTATATGGATATCATTGCATATTTGAAGACGAAGTGAAAAATTAATAGTGAGGAGTTTACAGTATATAGTTAAAAATTTCCATGCAGAAAACCGCTATAGTTTGCGTAACGAACGATTTAAGCACCGACCAACGTGTGCATAAAACTTGCATGACGCTCCAAAAATGCGGTTATTGGGTGATAGAATACGGTCGGTTGTTGCCTGAAAGTTTACCGTTGGAACGTTCTTATTTCACCCTTCGTCGAAAACTGTGGTTCAGAAAAGGTCCACAATTCTATGCGGAGTTCAATATCCGACTTTTCCTGTATTTGATGTCGGCTGAAGTGGATTTGATTTTTGCCAACGATTTGGATACGCTTCCTGCCGCTTATCTGGCAGCCAAACTACGAAATAAAAAACTGATTTACGATACGCACGAGTATTTTACTGAAACTCCCGAATTAGTTAATCGACCAATTACACAAACTATCTGGAAAAAGTTAGAAAATTATCTTTTCCCCAGACTTAACGACATACTGACAGTTAATGCTTCTATAGCCAAATTATACGCCGACAAATACAATAAAACCGTTCATGTCAGTCGGAATATTCCCCCGACTTTTGCACCCGAAAGATTAAAAACCCGAAAAGAACTGGATTTGTCTGAAAACAAACGGATTCTGATTCTACAGGGGACAGGCATTAACGTGCATCGTGGAGCTGAAGAAACTGTTTTAGCCATGCAATATCTTGAAAATGTGGTTTTACTGATTGTAGGAAGTGGCGATGTGATTCCAACTCTCAAAAAAATGGTGGAGCAATACAACTTACAAGAAAAAGTAATTTTCAAACCCAAAATGCCTTTTGCTGAACTGCGTCAATACACCATGAACAGCGACCTTGGGTTGGCTATAGACAAAGACACCAACCTGAATTATCATTTTTCGCTGCCCAATAAATTGTTCGATTATATTCATTCGGAAATTCCCACGCTTTCATCAGGATTGGTGGAACTGAAACAAATTATCGACCAATACGATATTGGCTATTATATCCAAAACCATGACCCAAAAGATATTGCATCGGTGGTTGAAAGCATTTTTGCCGACGTAAATCGATATAACGCCGTGAAACAAAACACAGTAAAAGCAAAAGAAGAATTGTGTTGGGAAAAGGAAGAGAAGGTGCTGATCTCAGTTATCAGTGAACTGTAAACATTTATCAGAAATTATTCAAAAAATATCAATAGCTATTTTAGTATCAGGACAAGATGATTTCAATTTTAATTCCGACATACAATTATGACATCACCCTCCTGGTGACAGATTTGCATCGACAGGCGATAGAAACGCATGTAGATTTTGAGATAATCGTGATGGAAGACGGTTCAACTTTGAATGTGGAAGAAAACAAGACGGTGAATGAGTTGGAGTTTTGCAAACAAATAATTCTTGACAAAAATATTGGTCGTTCGGCAGTGCGGAATAAACTGGCTGACGCGGCAAAATATGAACAGTTACTTTTTATGGATTGCGATGCGGAGGTTTGTTCTGAATATTTTGTGGCAAAATATGTGGCGTTTTGCAAAGAAGAATGCGTGGTGATAGGCGGAACAGATTACGATCCGAATGAAAGGAATCCCAATTACAGTCTGCGACTAAAATATGGCAGACAACGGGAAGCGCGTACAGCTCTGGAACGTGGTAAAAATAACTTTGCCACCTTTAATTTTCTGATTTCAAAATCTATTTTCAATCAGGTTCGTTTCGACGAAAGCATTCGTGGTTACGGTCACGAGGATATGCTTTTCGGACATCAATTACATCAACTTGGTTATGAATTTATCCAGATTGAAAATCCGCTTATCCACAAAGGATTGGATGACAACCGCTCTTTTCTGAGTAAAACGGAAGAAGGCACGCGCAATCTATTTTTGCTTTATCAAACCGGTCGTTATCCATTTCTGGCTGACGAATCTAAATTGCTGAACACTTATATCCGTATTTACAAATCAGGGTTAACCCGTTTATTTGCATTGAAGTTTGATCTGACTGGTCACTTGCTTTGCCGTTTATTATCCGGCAAATCGCCTTCTTTGCTTCTTTATGATTGGTACAAACTCCTTTTTCTTTGCAAAACTTCACGAATGAAATGACAAGTTGTCAGCGAAAAAAAACAACTTTTCAGAAAGAAAACCGTTGTAACTGTCAAAATCGACAGAAAATAGCTTTGGCACAAAATTCGTAATTGGATGATCAACCTTCGGAACTTTTGAACTTTCAATCATTACAAACTCAAATATAATCATCAATTTAAAACTGAAAAATATGAACATCAAACCATTAGCTGACCGTGTATTGGTAAAACCTACGGCAGCAGAAGAAAAAACAATCAGTGGAATCATTATTCCTGATTCAGCAAAAGAAAAACCATTGAAAGGTGAAGTATTGGCTATTGGTAGTGGAACCAAAGACGAAAAAATGGTAGTTGCCGTTGGCAATACTGTTTTGTACGGCAAATATGCCGGAACAGAACTGGAATGGGAAGGTGAAAAATACCTCATCATGCGTCAATCGGATATTTTGGCAATCATTTAATGTGGTAATATGCCAATGTGCTAATTAAAATAGTAAATGTTTAAATTGTAAATTCATAAAGATATGTCAAAAGAAATTTTATTCAATATTGAAGCTCGTGACCAACTCAAAAAGGGAGTTGACGTGTTGGCAAATGCCGTAAAAGTAACGCTTGGACCAAAAGGTCGCAATGTAATAATCGAAAAAAAATTCGGTGCACCACATATCACGAAAGATGGTGTTTCTGTAGCTAAAGAAATGGATTTGGAAGACGCCTTCCAAAACCTTGGAGCACAATTAGTCAAAGAAGTTGCTTCAAAAACCAGTGATGATGCCGGTGACGGAACAACCACTGCAACTGTATTGGCACAATCAATCGTTGGCGTGGGAATGAAAAATGTGGCTGCCGGAGCAAATCCAATGGATTTGAAACG